>CAYVBA010000114.1:0-1538 GCA_964448475.1 uncultured Coriobacteriales bacterium | reverse complement strand
AAAAGTCCTCGTCATCGATTTCGGAGCACAGTACGGGCAGCTCATCGCTCGTCGCGTCCGCGATCTCAAGGTCTATTCAGAGATCGCGCCATACGACATCACCCTCGAGGAAGTCGAAGCAGCTGCTCCCAGCGCCATCATCCTCTCCGGTGGGCCGGCGAGCATCTATGCTGAGGACGCTCCGCAGATGGACGTGCGTATCCTTGAAGCAGGGATCCCGATCCTTGGGTTCTGCTATGGCCAGCAGCTCATGGTTCAAGCGCTTGGCGGTAACGTAGCTCGAGCTGAGAAGGGTGAGTACGGATCGGCCAAGCTGACGCGGAGGAACACCTCGGATCTTCTCGCCGATACACCTGATGAACAGACCGTCTGGATGAGCCATCGGGATAGCGTGGTTCAGGCTCCCGAAGGTTTCAAGGTGACGGGTGCGACTGCGCAGTGTCCTGTGGCGGCGATGGAGGATGCTTCTCGCGGTCTGTACGCGACACAGTTCCACCCGGAGGTCGTGCATACGGAGCACGGGACGCGAATCCTGGAGAACTTCTTGTTCGAGATCGCGGGGCTGTCCCCTGAATGGACGACAGAAAGTGTGGTTGAGAGCTCGATCGCTTCCATCCGTGAGCAGGTGGGGGAGGAGCGCGTCATCCTCGCCCTTTCCGGCGGCGTTGATTCCTCGGTCGTTGCCGCACTGCTGCATCGTGCTATCGGCGATCAGCTGACGTGCGTGTTCGTGAACCATGGGCTTCTGCGTAAGGGTGAGCCTGAGTCGGTCGAGCGCGTGTTCCGCGATACCTTCGGCATCGATCTCATACATGTGGATGCTCGTCAGCGGTATGCGGACCGACTCGCCGGTGTGACCGACCCTGAGATCAAGCGACGCAGGATCGGCGAGGAGTTCTGGAAGGTCTTCTTCGAGGAGGCCGAGAAACTGGATGGCATCACCTATCTGGCTCAAGGGACGATCTATCCCGACATCATCGAGTCCGGAGCTCGCCATACGAGTGGTACTTCCGCCACGATCAAGAGCCACCACAACCTGATTCCGTTCCCCGAGGGCGTTCACTTCGATCTGATCGAGCCGCTCGATCACTTCTTCAAGGATGAGGTCCGTGAGATAGGTACCGCGCTCGGCCTGCCCGATGAGATCGTTCATCGTCAGCCCTTCCCGGGACCGGGTCTTGCGATCCGTATCATCGGAGAGGTGACGCTGGAGAAGCTCGATCTGCTGCGTGAGGCGGATTCCATCGTGCGCGAAGAGATCGATGCATACAACGCTGAGAACCCAGGCGCTGTATGGCAGTACTTCGCGGTGCTTCCTGATATCCGCTCCGTGGGTGTCATGGGTGACGAGAGGACCTATGCACACCCGATCATCATCCGTGCCGTGGAGTCGACCGATGCTATGACGGCTGATTGGGCGAAGCTACCCTACGAGTTGCTGGCGAAGATCTCCAGCCGCATCGTTTCCGAGGTGGATGGGATCAACCGTGTGGCGTACGACATCACGAGTAAGCCACCTGCGACTATCGAGTGGGAGT
>CAYVBA010000113.1:0-1576 GCA_964448475.1 uncultured Coriobacteriales bacterium | reverse complement strand
TTGGGTACTTCGCGGGTGATCTCCTCAGGGCCGAGCTTGGTGTCACGGGCATCGATCTCGTGCTTCGAGATGTGGATGGACGTGAGCAGATCCTCGGAAACGACGCGCTCGGAGAGGATGATGGCGTCCTCGTAGTTGAAGCCCTCCCACGGCATGTACGCGACCGTGAGGTTCTGACCGAGCGCGAGCTCGCCGAACTCGGTGGAGGGGCCATCGGCCAGGACGTCACCGGCGAAGACCTCATCACCGGTGAAGACGAGCGGCTTATGGTTTATGCAGGTGCTCTGGTTTGAGCGCTGGTATTTGGGGAGGCGGTACTCGTCCACCTCGCCGCCCTTAGTGGCGACGCGGATGACGGATGCGTCCGCATGCTCGACCGTACCGGCACGACGAGCGGTAATGATCTCGCCGGAGTCGACAGCAGCGCGGTGCTCCATACCTGTTCCTACAAGAGGAGCAGATGGCTTGATGAGCGGTACTGCCTGACGCTGCATGTTGGAGCCCATGAGGGCACGGTTGGCGTCATCGTGCTCGAGGAACGGGATGAGCGCCGTAGCTACTGAAACGATCTGGCGCGGCGAGACGTCCATGTAGTCGACCTCGTCGATGGGGACCTCGGCCGGCTCACCGAAGACGCCATCGGCGTCACGGGTACGAGCCAGGACGGTCTCCGCCTTCACGAGATTGTCGTCGGAGTCGTAGGTCACGAACTCACGGGTCTTCTCGTCGAAGAGGTCGTTCGCCTGGGCGATGACGTGATGCTCTTCCTCATCGGCCGTCATGTAGACGATCTCATCGGTGACCTTGCCGTTCTCCACCTTGCGGTACGGGGTCTCGATGAAGCCGAAGGGACTGATGCGTCCGAAGGTCGCGAGCGAACCGATGAGGCCGATGTTGGGCCCTTCAGGGGTCTCGATCGGGCACATGCGGCCGTAGTGCGAGTTGTGGACGTCACGAACCTCGATGCCGGCACGCTCACGGGAGAGACCGCCGGGTCCAAGTGCCGACAGGCGACGCTTGTGTGTGATGCCAGCGAGTGGGTTGCTCTGATCCATGAACTGCGAAAGCTGCGAGGATCCGAAGAACTCCTTGATGGATGCCACGATCGGGCGGATGTTGATAAGCGACTGGGGAGTGATCTCATCAACTTCCTGTGTGGACATGCGTTCACGCACGACGCGCTCCATACGGGAGAGGCCGATGCGGAACTGGTTCTGGATGAGCTCGCCTACGGTGCGGATGCGACGGTTGCCGAAGTGATCGATGTCGTCCGTCTCGTAGCCTTCCACACCGTCATGCAGCGCCACGATGTAGCGCATGGAGGCGGCTACGTCCTCTTTGGTGAGGATCTGGCTCGTGTTCTCGCGGTCGAGATCCAGCTTCTTGTTGATCTTGTAACGGCCTACGCGCGCCAGGTCGTAGCGCTGCGGATTGAAGAACAAGCCGTCGAGAAGCGACCGAGCAGACTCGACGCTTGGCGGCTCACCGGGACGAAGACGTTTGTAGAGCTCGATCAGCGCATCCTCGCGGGTATCGGCCACGTCCTTCTCGAGCGTACGCATGACGGTGTCGCTAT
>CAYVBA010000112.1:0-1602 GCA_964448475.1 uncultured Coriobacteriales bacterium | reverse complement strand
CGACCATACTCCCCTCCCGCGCCTTCACTCCGAGCGCGGAGGCCACGACGATCACATCACCGGGAGTGAACGTCCCGATGACGGCGATGTTCTCCAGCATGCTTCCCAGGAACGTGAGGATCACGCCCCATTCGCCGAAGAGGTCGAGGAGAGAGGTCAGCCAATCAGCCATCGGGGGATCCCACCCACCCGTCAGGATCGGCGAGCACACGTGCGACCGCTCCCACACGCTCTGCAGGTGGCACGGACTCAATCCCGTGAGCTGCGAGGAACTCCTCGGGATCGGCGACGACCTCAGCGAGCGGCACGAGCACGAAATCCCGCTCTCCGATCCGTGGATGAGGCACCGTGAGCCGTTCCGTACGGATGCGTGCATCGCCCCACGTCAGGAGGTCCAGATCGATGATGCGCGGTCCGTTCTCCTGTGTGCGCACACGACCCATCCCGTCTTCGATCCCGAGTATCCGGGCGAGAAGGACGGGGGCTTCCAGACGCGTCTCCACCATGAGGATCGCGTTCGCGAACACGTCCTGATCCTCGTGGTAGGCAGGCTCGGTCTCGTGGATGGAACTCGCTGAGATGACGCGCGTGAGCGGCAACGCATCCACGGCTCGCCGCGCTTCGCGGAGGTGCGCGATCCGATCCCCCATATTGGAGCCGAGCGCTACGAGCGCGTGAACCGATGGTCCATCGAGCGCGCGCTCCGCGCGGAGCGCGGACACGGTCGCGGTCACGTCATGCACGCGCAGGATGCGCGCGCCGGTGACTGCGAGACGGGTGGTGAGGTAGGCGGTCGCCGCATCACGATCCCGCGGCGTCTCGAGCCCCGTGACATCCCCGAGCAGCCGCTTGCGCGAGACGGCTGCTACGACCGGATAGCCGTGTGCGGCGAGAGCTTCCATGCTTCTGAGCACGTCGTAGTCGTGATCCGTGGTCTTACCGAACCCCGGACCGGGATCGATGGCTATGCGCTCGGGTGCGATCCCGACCTCCTCGAGTGCTGCAGTCCGATCGAGCAGGTACTTCTCGATCTCGCACGCTGCGTCGTCATACGCAGGAGCCGCCTGCATGGTCTTGGGCTCGCCTTTCATGTGCATGACTACGAGCCCGCAGTCCGACGCCGCCGCGATCTCGAGCATACGGGGATCGGTGAGTCCGGTGATGTCGTTCAGGATGTGCGCGCCGGCTTCGAGCGCACGTGATGCCACCTCGGGGTGCCGGCTGTCCACGGAGACGATCGCGCCAGCCGCTGCGAGGCCTTCGACCACGGGGATGACGCGGCGGAGCTCCTCTTCCGAGGCCACCTCGTCCGACCCCGGACGCGTGGACTCCCCTCCCACGTCGATGATGGCAGCACCTTCCTGCACCATGCGGAGGCCGGCTTCGACAGCCGCTTCCACGCCGGCGTACGAACCGCCGTCGGAGAACGAATCCGGCGTCACGTTCAGCACTCCCATGACCAGAGGTGAGTCGAGACCGAGTTCGACTCCACCACAACGCCAGTTACGTGTCATCGACGACCGCTCTGGAAGATGAGGTCGAGCGCTTCAGTCCGCGTAGCCTGTGACTTCTGGAACGAACCACGAACTGCGCTGGTCGTGG
>CAYVBA010000111.1:0-1732 GCA_964448475.1 uncultured Coriobacteriales bacterium | reverse complement strand
GTTCGTCCTCACGCTGCAAGCTCGTGAGCAGCACATCAGGCGTGAGAAGGCCACGTCCAACGTCTGCACCAACCAGGCTCTCTGTGCGCTGACCGCGTCGGTCTACATGGCCACCATGGGTCCCGGCGGCATGAAGGCCGTGGCCGAGCAGTGCCACGCGAAGGCCGCCTACGCTCGTGAGCAGCTCACGTCGATCCCCGGCGTGGACGCCGTGCACGAAGGTGAGTTCTTCCACGAGTTCGTGACCACCCTCCCGGTGGCTGCTGAGGAGCTCGAGTCCGCACTCGCCGAGAAGGGTATCCTCTCCGGTCTCCCGGTGGAGGACGGCATGCTCTGGTGTGTTACCGAGATGAACACGAAAGAGGATATCGATGCTCTGGTCGAAGCCGTCCGCGGTATCGTCGGGGAGGGGAGGTAGTCATGGAGCCGGTCATGGAACTGCTCTTCGAACGCTCACGTCCTGGTCGTAAGGCATGCGTACTTCCCAAGCTCGACGTTGACCCTGTAGAGATCCCCGCGGAGGTGGCTCGTGAGGAAGCTCCACGTCTGCCTGAGCTCTCCGAGATAGACGTCGTCCGTCACTACTCGAAGTTGGTGCGCGCCACACACGGCGTGAACGACGGCATCTACATGCTGGGTTCGTGCACCATGAAGTACAACCCGCACCTCAACGAGCACACCGCGAGCCTTCCCGGCTTTACGAGGATCCACCCGCTCCAGCCCGTGTCCACGGTGCAAGGTGCACTGGATGTGCTCCTGGACGCCGAAGAGCGTCTCTGCGAGATCACCGGTATGGACGCCATGACGTTCCAGCCTGCTGCTGGCGCACATGGTGAGCTGCTGGGCACCCTGCTCATCAAGGCGTATCACGAGGACCGCGGTGAGACCAACCGCACGCGTGTCTTCGTCCCTGATGCAGCACACGGCACCAACCCCGCCACGGCAGCCATGGCTGACATGGAAGTCGTCTCCATCCCCACGGATGAGACGGACGAAGTGGACGTCGAGGCCCTCCGCGAACTCATGGACGAGAACGTCGCAGGCCTCATGCTCACCAATCCCAATACCGAAGGCCTCTTCACCGAAGCCATCACTGAGATCACGCAGATCATCCATGAGGCAGGTGGCCTCTGTTACTACGATGGCGCTAACCTCAACCCGATCATGGGCATAGTCCGCCCAGGTGACATGGGGTTCGACGTCATCCACCTGAACCTGCACAAGACCTTCTCGACCCCGCACGGAGGCGGCGGACCCGGATCCGGTGCCGTAGGCGTGAAGGACATCCTCGTACCGTACCTGCCGGCGGATCACGCTGTGCGCGGTGAGGACGGCGAAGCCACCTTCTTCACGGGCGAGAAGAGCCTGGGTCGCGTCAAGGCCGACTACGGTAACTTCCTCGTGGTCGTACGGGCGCTGACCTACATCCTGACGCTCGGTCGTGAGGGCATCCGTGAAGCCGCGGAAGGCGCCACGATCAACGCCAACTACCTCATGGCCAAGCTCCGTGACACGTACACCATGTCCACGGATGGCACATGCATGCATGAGTTCGTGATGAACCTCTCCGACCTCAAGAAGGAGACGGGGGTGTCTGCACTCGACATCGCCAAGGGCATCCTGGACTACGGCATGCATCCGCCCACGATGTACTTCCCGCTCACCGTTCCCGAGGCCCTCATGGTCGAGCCTACTGAGACCGAGTCCAAGGAGACCCTCGATCGCGTCATCG
>CAYVBA010000110.1:0-1773 GCA_964448475.1 uncultured Coriobacteriales bacterium | reverse complement strand
AGGCTATCGATTCCATGAAGGATCGTCTGAACGCCCCTGCGATCGCCATCCAGATCCCCATCGGATCCGAGAACAACTTCGACGGCATCATCGACCTCGTGGAGAACGAGGCTTGGGCGTTCAACGAGGACGCCAAGGGCATGATCGAGCCTTCCAAGATGGATGCCATCCCCGCGGAATTCGCGGATGAGACCGAGATGCGTCGTGCCGAGCTCATAGAGGCCGCTGCTGAGTTCGATGACGAGCTCATGATCAAGGTCCTCGAGGACGAGCCCATCGAGACCGCCGAACTCAAGCGCGCGATCCGTCTCGGCACCCTCGCTGGTGAGATGAACCCCGTCATCTGCGGTTCCTCCTACAAGAATAAGGGTATCCAGGAGCTTCTCGACGCTATCGTCGATTTCCTGCCGAGCCCGCTCGACATCCCGGCTATCGAGGGTGTCGTGCCCGGTACCGGTGAGACCGAGGAGCGTCATGCCGATCGCAAGGAGCCGTTCTCGGCTCTCGCGTTCAAGGTGATGACCGACCCCTACGTCGGTAAGCTCACGTACTTCCGTGTCTACTCGGGATCCCTCGAGTCCGGCTCTTACATCATGAACTCGACGAAGGACGGACGCGAGCGTGTGGGTCGTCTCCTGGAGATGCACTCCAACACCCGTCTCGACATCGATGAGTGTTCCGCTGGTGACATCGTCGCAGCGGTAGGTCTGAAGGACACCTCGACTGGTGACACCCTCTGCGATGAGGATGCCCCGATCATCCTGGAGTCCATGGACTTCCCCGACCCCGTCATCGACATCGCCATCGAGCCCAAGACGAAGGCTGAGCAGGATAAGCTCGGTATCGCCCTCGCCAAGCTCGCTGAAGAGGATCCCACCTTCCGGGTGACGACCGATCACGAGACCGGTCAGACCATCATCGCCGGCATGGGTGAGCTCCACCTCGAGATCATAGTCGACCGTCTCCTCCGCGAGTTCAAGCTCGAGGCCAACGTGGGTAAGCCCCGCGTCGCCTACCGCGAGACCGCAGGCAAGGTCGTTCCGAAGGTCGACGGCAAGTTCGTCCGCCAGTCCGGTGGTCGCGGTCAGTACGGTCACGCGGTCATCTCCCTCGAGCCCCTCGAGTCCGGTGGAGGCTACGAGTTCGAGAACGCCATCGTCGGTGGTGTCATCCCCAAGGAGTACATCCCTTCGATCGACAAGGGTATCCAGGAGGCACTCGAGTCCGGAGTCCTCGCCGGCTATCCCGTCGTCGACGTCAAGGTCAAGCTCATCGACGGTTCCTACCACGAGGTCGACTCCTCGGAAGCAGCCTTCAAGATCGCTGGCTCCATGGCTATCAAGGAAGCTCTTCGTAAGTCCGACCCCGTCATCCTCGAGCCGATCATGGCTGTCGAAGTCGAGACGCCCGAGGATTACATGGGTGACGTCATGGGCAACCTCTCCGGTCGCCGTGGAGCCATCCAAGGTATGGACGACACCCGTGATGCGAAGATCATCCGCGCCAACGTCCCGCTCTCCGAGATGTTCGGCTACGCGACCGACCTCCGCTCCACGACCCAGGGTCGAGCTGTGTACACCATGCAGTTCGAGGCCTACGAGCCCGTGCCCAAGAGCGTTGCAGAAGAGATCATCAGCAAGGCAGGCGGCACCGCCTAGTCCTGAGAGTCAATCAACTCCCTGAGAGAACCGTCCGACGGAGGTAAGTAAGTGGCAAACCAGAAGATCCGCATCCGCTTGAAGGGCTACGACCACGAGATCGTGGACCAGTCCG
>CAYVBA010000109.1:0-1836 GCA_964448475.1 uncultured Coriobacteriales bacterium | reverse complement strand
TCCTTCTCGCCCCCGTAGGACCCGGCATCAGCCATGATGCGCGTCCGTGCCTGACCGAGGAGCGTGACATAGGTCTCCCAGTGCTCGTCGTACGTGCGGGAGAGGTCCTCCTTGATGGTGCGTGCCGTCACGGGTGACGCGCCCGAGGTGGAGATGGCTATCTGGAGCGGGCCGCGGCGGACGATGGCCGGGACGATGAAATCGCAGTACTCGGGCACGTCCACCACGTTCACGGCGCAGCAGCGGGAGCGGGCTTCGGCGTGGACGGCTCGGTTGACCTCGTCGACACCGACGGCGCAGATCGCCAGCAGATTGCCGGAGAGGTCGCCTTGCCGGTAGGTACGTTCGAGCCAGACGATACGACCTGAGCGCGCGAGCTCCTGGAGCGCGGGCGTTGCTTCGGGAGAGACGATCGTCACGCGGGCGCCGTATCCGAGGAGAGTCTCCACCTTGCGCTCGGCAACGGTGCCACCACCGATGACCACCACGGGGCGGTCCTCGAGGTGCATGAACAACGGATAACCGGGATTCAGGTAATGGGACATATCACGCCATCTCGATCGAGGAGATAACCAGCAGGATCAACGAGAGGATCCCGCCTGCCACGGTGGCCAGAGCGATGGTACGGGAGGGCAGACGCCCTGGCACCAGATAGTTCAGGATGGCGATCGAGCTGAAGATGAACCAGACGATGGATGAGAACAGGATACGGATCATGAACTTCACGAAGGCGGGTGACGTTCCGGCTTCGGGCGAAACACCCCAGAACGCCATGAAGCGACCGATGCCCAGCAGGATCCCCACCGTGAAGAAGGGCAGACCGGCGAGAGCCACGCGGCGCATGATCTTGCGGAGCGTATCCAATGCGGGGAGCTTGAGGTTGAAGAAGCGCTCCTGGTCCTTACGGGCCAGAGCACCTTGGTAGATGAGGAGACCCGCCGCCACGGCAGCGATGATGAAGCAGGAGATGCCTATGAAGAACATGGCGATGTGGATCACGAGCACGGGCCACTGCTCGTAGACGGCGTTGTAGACCGTCTCACCACCCAGGAGCACGTTCAGGAACTGAGCCGTGAGCATCATGAAGACGATGATGGGAGCAATGACCGTGACGTAGCTGTACGGGCGCTTGTTGAGGATCTCGAAGATGGTGAAGATGAGCGCCAACGTCCAGGAGGCCAGCATGAGGATGTTGGGGCCTTGGATGAGGGTGCCGGCACTGGAGACCGAACCCACGCCGATGGCTATGGAGTGCAGGATGAGCGCCACGAAGTAGACGACGGTGAAGAGCGAGGAGGACTTCTCCTTGTTCTTGACCTGGTAGGCGCCGAGACCTGCAGCGCTGAGATACAGCACAGCGCTGAACATCACGATTATGAATGGGAGCATGACTGAGCTTCCACCTATCCCTTCCCCTGTCATGTGAGCATACGCCAACCCTCGGGAAGGTCATATAACCCGTTCGGGTTATGGGGTGGGCGGCGCGTCCTTCTCGCCCGGTAGAACGGTCACCGGTTGCGCAGGATGCCGCGCTCGAAGCCGTAGGAGACGAGGGAGGCGCGATTGGCTCGATCGGTCTTGGAGAGCATGTTGGAGAGGTGCACCTTGACCGTCTGCTCCGAGAGGGCGAGACGACCGGAGATCTCCTTGTTGGAGAGGCCGCGCGCTATGTGGTAGAGGATCTGCTGTTCCCGCATGGTCAGCACATCATCGGGTCTGATGACCAGGATCACGCGGGCTCCTCTCCGTGTTAGCGTTCGGACATATCGGGAAAGCTTACATCACACATGTGTTCTTCGAGCAGACCCGAGGTGCATCATCCATGGAAATGACGTG
>CAYVBA010000108.1:0-1853 GCA_964448475.1 uncultured Coriobacteriales bacterium | reverse complement strand
CTCATGGTCGAGCCTACTGAGACCGAGTCCAAGGAGACCCTCGATCGCGTCATCGAGGTCTTCCTGGAGCTCCACGCCAAGGCTCACGAGGATCCGGACTACCTGCACGAAGCTCCCCACACCACCATCGTCCGCAGGCCGGATGAGGTCGGAGCTGCTCGTAACCCGATCACCAAGTTCGACTTCTCCGGTTCCGCGGAACCGGAAGCGGAGTAGTCGCGTATGTCTGAAGGATCCGTACGGCCGACCTATCTGGTCACGGATAGTGTCGACCCCGTGCACAACCTCGCGCTCGAGGCCTCACTCCTCGAGCGCGTGCCTTCGGGCGAGGTCACCCTCTTCCTCTGGCAGAACCAGCACACGGTGGTCATCGGCCGCAATCAGGACGTCTGCCGTGAGACGAAGGAATCCCTCCTCACCTCCGAAGGCGGACACCTGGTGCGCAGGCTCTCCGGTGGGGGAGCCGTCTACCACGACCTGGGCAACCTCAACTTCACCTTCATAGCTCGTGACGAGGACTACGATGTGGATCGTCACCTCCAGGTCATCCTGGATGAGCTCGCATCGTTCGGTCTGGCGGGCGAGAAGAGCGGGCGCAACGACCTCGAGATAGACGGAGCCAAGTTCTCCGGCAACGCCTTCTACTCGCAAGCGGGTCAGCGGTATCACCATGGCACGCTGCTCGTGGACGTGGATATGGAGAACCTGGGCCGCTACCTCGTGCCTTCGCCACGCAAGCTGAAGGCGAAGGGAGTGGACTCCGTCCGGTCACGCGTAACCAATCTGAGCGCGCTCGAGCCGGGCATCACCATCGAGTCCCTCACCCAGGCCCTCATCACCTCGTTCGGGCGCATCTACGGCGCTGAACCGGTGAAGCTCACGGAAGCCGACATCGACTCCGATCGCCACGCCGAGCTCAAGAAGAAGTTCGGCTCCACGAACTGGATCTTCGGCGACCACCTCTCCGGTGCGTACGTCCTCGGTGATCGCTTCTCTTGGGGAGAGGTCAACGTATCGTTCCGCATCAGGGAGGGCATCATCACCCGAGCGCTCGTCGACTCGGATGCCATGGACATCGAAGGCATCAAGCTCCTCGCTGATGCTCTGACGGACACGGGCTTCTCGCCCGATGAACTCGTCACGCGACTCGAAGGAGCGCGACCGGAGAACCCCGAACATGCTCGCATGTTCGACGACATCATCCGCCTCATCCACGATGAGGCGGACGCTTGGCCCGAGGACAGCCGCACCAGCTGACGGGCCGCACGGAAAGGAAGCTTGATAGGGATGGAAGCAGAGAGAGACTCGTTCGACCTCGTGATCGTAGGCGGTGGGCCGGCTGGAACGGCCGCGGCGAGTGACGCTGCGGCTCTCGGGAAGACGGTGGCTCTCGTGGAGCGCGACAACGTGGGAGGCACCTGCCTGAACCGCGGCTGCATCCCCACGAAGGCGCTGCTCTACAGCTCGTCGCTCTTCGAGCAGATAGGCAACGGCGCCACGTTCGGCATCAGTGCCCCTGAAGCTTCCTACGACTGGAGCGGAATCTACGACCATATGGAGTCCGTGATCGCTACCCAGCGCAAAGGCGCACTCCAAGGCGTTAAGCATGCCAATATCACCGTCATCTCGGGTGAGGGAGTGGTGGTGGGCGAGAAGACCGTGCGCGTCACACCTACTTCAGCGGAAGAGGATGCTCCCGTTGCGGAAGGCGCGTATGCTCCCGCTCCGTACGAGATCACGGGCGAGGACATCGTACTCGCCGTAGGAGGCACCCCGGTGCTCCCTCCGATTCCCGGCATCGAGCACTGCATCACGAGCGATGACATGCTCGAGCAACGCATCCCCGAGCCGGA
>CAYVBA010000107.1:0-1860 GCA_964448475.1 uncultured Coriobacteriales bacterium | reverse complement strand
TGTCGCGGCGATCGCTCAACAGTTCCTCCTCTCCGAAAGAGAAACGGAAGTCCTAGCGCTTTATGCGCTCGGCTTCACTCAGAAAAGTGTTGCGGAGGAGCTCGGTATCTCACCTGCGACCGTCCACACTCACATCAAGAACTCCTACAGGAAGACCGGATTCTCATCCCGTCAGGACGTCCTGGACTACATCGAGCAATACGTGTGATCGCCTCAGAACTAACTGTCTGTGGATTAAACCAATTGCATTTACCTGCGGAGATGAAAAAAAAACTGATAATACCCTCTATCAGGGTAGGTCGGTTTCAGCCTCCTTCCTACTATCTCTTCAAGGGAAAGGGTCGAGTGCGCCGTCCGTGATCCGAATATGAGGAGTGGCGCCCGACCGTAGATCAGTCAGGGGAGGAATTATGGCTGAACAAGCGTTGGGTTGGACAGGCAGTATGGTTCGAGTCGACGTGGGTGCAGGAACCGCTGCAGCTGAGTCGACCGAGCCGTACAAGAAGTACATAGGAGGTATGGGTCTTTCGAATAGGATCATGTGGGAAGAGGTTCCTGCGGGAACCGGTCCGTTCGACAAGGAGAACAAGATCGTTTTCGCTGTCGGCCCGCTGACCGCATCCGGTGTACCTCTGGGCGGCCGTTGCACGGCGTCGACGCTCTCGACGTTCTCGAAGGACAATCTCGTCATCGATGCGCACATGGGCGGTATGCTCGGCGCGCGGATGAAGTTCGCTGGTCTCGATGCGCTCATCATCGAGGGTCAATCCAGCAAGCCCGTCTACATCCTCATCGATGACGACAAGGTCACCGTCGAGGATGCATCTGATATCTGGGGTCTCGGTACCCGTGCGACATCGGAGGTTCTGAACAAGCGCCACGGTCGTGATTTCTGTATCGCAGCGATCGGACCCGCAGGCGAGAATCTTCTACCGTATGCGGTCGTGATCAACTCCCGTAACCACTCCGGTGGCGCAGGCATCGGTTCTGTGTTGGGATCCAAGAAGGTCAAGGCTATCGCCGTCAAGGGTACGGGCTCCGTCAAGGTAGCTCAGCCTGGTGAGGTCTCGCGCCTATCCGACGATATGCTCAAGCACATCATCGGATCCAACAACAACCACGTCGTACCTTCGACCCAGCAAGCATGGGCCGAGTACTTCGATCCGGGTTCACGTTGGACTTCCCGCAAGGGCCTCTATTGGGGAGCTGCTGAGGGTGGTCCCATCGAGACGGGCGAGCCTAAGCCGGGTGAGCTCACCACGGTCGGCTTCCGCTGCATGAAGGCTACCAAGGACCTCGGTCCTGCAGCCGAGAAGTACACGGTTAAGATGGACGGCTGTCACTCATGCCCCATCCACTGCCACGCTGACCTCAAGATCGATGCTAACAAGCAGGCTTCCGGTTATGACACGTCCGGTAGTACGTGTATGACGCAGTCGAGCGCGAAGTCCTACTTCAATCGGCGTCTTAACCTCGGCATCGAGGACGAGGACGAGCTTCTGCTCTGGAGCCAGGCCATCTCCAACACGATGGATGACTACGGTGTCTGGTGTAACTACGGTCAGCTCTATCGCGACATGTGCTACGCCATCACCGAAGGTAAGCTCGAGCAGTATCTCCCGAAGGAGCAGTACGAGGAGTTCGACTGGGAGGCTCTCTTCGAGAAGAAGGACCTCAGCGTCATCGTGGACATGATCAGGGCTATCTCCCGCAACGACTCCGAGATCGCGAAGCTCGGACACGGCCCCTACACCTGGACCCAGGAATGGGATTCCGCCGAGTGGTTCAACGACTCCAACTCCTCGCTCATCTCGCCGCGCGGTTGGCCCGTCCACCACGCACACGAGTGCTGTGCACAGG
>CAYVBA010000106.1:0-1910 GCA_964448475.1 uncultured Coriobacteriales bacterium | reverse complement strand
GCATTGATCTTCTGAGTACCGTGTCCGGGAAGCTCGACCTTGGTATCACGCGGTATGGAGATGAAGGTCAGCTGCTTCTGCTCCGGATCCAATCTGGTGAGGATGATGGTGTCCGATCGTGCGGCCTTCTCGCCCGGACGAGCGTCTGAACCCAGCACCAGGATGTACTCGGCTTTTCCGGCCTCTGCTGGTTGGAGGGCTTGTTTCAGATCCTGCTGCTCTTCGACCGTCAAGCGGTCGTCCGACTCGATGCTGATCTCCTTGTCGATCCCTCCGATGTAGATCGCGATCGCTGCGGCGACCGCCACGATAGCTATTAGAAGGATCGCGAAGAAGGCGATCATTGCTGTCTTGAAAGCGGAGCGCTTCTTAGGTGCAGCCTGATATCTGTGCGCGCTCTGCCTCGAGTACATATTGGCGTTGTTGTAGTTCCGCGGATCGTTACGTCTCATGATTCGAGAACCTCCGGTTTTCTCGCCCAACTACTCGTTGGCACTGAGTGAGCTTACCATGTCGATCTGCTTGAGCTTCTTGGACATGGCCCATGTCACGATAAGAGTAAAAACAAGGGTCAGTACTGCAGCGATGACATAACTGAAGGGGGATATCTGGCGGAAGAACATGATGTTGTCCATCTCGGCTGAGCGCATGATATATGTGGTGAGGGCGAAGCCCATGGGGAGGCCGAGTATGGTGGCCAGGATGGAGAGCACGATCGTCTCTCGGAAGATGTAGCCGTTAACCTCTTTGTTGTAGAAGCCCAGGACCTTGATGGTGGCAATCTCCCGGTGGCGCTCCTCGATGTTGATGTTGGTCAGGTTGTAGAGGACGATGAAGGCGAGGGCGCCCGATACGAGGACGATGACGCCTACTATCGCACCGAGTGACGAGGTGATGTCGGAGTATCCGCTCTCCTCATCGACCGTGCCGGTGACGGCGGCGATGGCCTTGTTCTTATCGCGAAGGTCGTCGGAGACACGGCGGGCGTCGGTTTCGGTATCAGGCCCGAACGCAAGGACTGAATCGACCTCCGGAGCCTCACCGAAGAGTTCAGTGTAAGTTGAGGGGCCCATGAAGACGTAATGGCCTATGTAATAGAGCGTGATGCCGGATACGCGCACGGAGACCGGATCGGCATCGGCTTCGAGGCTGAGCTCGATGGTATCGCCGACGTCAGCCATGAGGTGCTCAGACAGCCGCTGCGAGATGATGACCGAGCCCTGTTCGAGGGGGATCGGATCGCGGTCCTCATACGTGACGAGGTTGTAGTAATTAGGGAATGCGTTGATATCCTGCGGTACGACGATGGTGACGTCTCGGAGGATGCCTGCACTCGACTCGTCGGAAGCATCGGAGCGTGCCGCTCTCAATTGTGCTGCGGCAGACCCGCCAGTGCGCGCTACTTCACCACCAACGCTGAAGGGGGCTTGCTCGGGGTCGCCTGTGGGGTTCTCGGCGATAGCGGGCTTGCGCGTAGTGAGGGTGAAGTCAGAGACGAGAGGCTCAGCATCCACATCTTCGATGATGGACTGAATCTCACGCTCTCGGGTCTCTTCATCTTTGGAGAGGTCGAGCGTCATGCTCATATCGAACTTCTGGATGCGCGTGAACTGGTGGTCGATGAAGTCATCGAGATAGTTGCGTACTCCGAACCCTGTGAGCAGAAGTGCCGTACACCCCGCAACACCCACGACCGTCATGATCATACGGCTCTTGTAGCGGAATAGGTTGCGTGCGGTCACCTTCTGCGAGAAGGGCAGACGCCTCCAGAGCGGCCTGATGTACTCGAGCAGGATGCGCTTGCCAGGCTTCGGTGCGCGTGGCTGCATGAGCGTGGTAGGGCGCTCCTTGAGCGTTGCCGCTGCAGCTATGCCCGTGACGAGAAGCGTGGATCCCACCGTGAGGATGAA
>CAYVBA010000105.1:0-1966 GCA_964448475.1 uncultured Coriobacteriales bacterium | reverse complement strand
GACCTCTCCATCACCCATGACAGCATGCAGGTCTCCTGCTGCGAAGAGCGCTCCTTCCACGAAGACGGGGAAGTAGAGCGTGGCACCTTCACGGATCATGGTGTTATCCATGTTGCCGCCGTGGAAACCGGGAGTGCCGCAGCTGATGGCGTCGCCCTCAGGCGCTACGCCTATGACACCCACCATGGGATCGAGGTCGAGCGATACCTTCTCGTCGAAGATCAGCTTGCCATCCTTGACCTCGGCGTAGCGCCGCTTGAGACCGGAGGACATCATGCTGCCCAGCGTTCCGAGGCCTTCGCCGGTGGCCATGACCGCCTGGTCGCCCACCTCTATGCTCAGCAGCTCCACCTTCAACACGTCACCGGGCTTGGCGCCCTCCACGTAGATGGGACCGGTCGCCGGATTGACGTGATCCCAATTCAGCTCGTCGATGGTGTCCTGGGAGGTCTGCATCTGGTCGGAGAAGCAGTCCATGGTCTCGATAACCACGGTCTCCCCGGATGAGACGGTCACGGCGGGTTCGTTCCCACCATGAAATGCGAAGATGTGATTCGACGGCGATACGACAGTGCTCATGACGTACATCCTTTCACCCGTGCTACGTTATGAACCCGAGATCTGAAAGCGGGCGCCTTCACTACTCCTGCTGCTGAGGGCATCCGCTGCAACGCTTGAGGTATGCTACCCATCTTCCTGCGGTATCTTCTGAGATCGCATGCTCCATCATGCACGCCTCTTCGTCAGCCACCTCGGGATCGACCCCAAGTTGCTCGACGAGGAAGTCCTTCAAGAGCATGTGCCGCTCCAGTACGGATTCACCATACGCCTTTCCCTCAGGCGTAAGGGTGACACGGCCATAATGGGACTGCTCCACGAGGCCGGCTTCTTTCAATGTGTTTATGGCTTTACTGACGGATGCCTTGGAGACGTCATGCCGTTCGGCTATATCCACGGAGCGCACGCCTTCGCTCTCATCGATGCGCGCGAGCTCCACGATGGTCTCGAGATAATCCTCGTTAGCAGGACTCAGATGAGGGTCGGTCATGGTTCCTCCACTCATGTCGTGCGGGATACTCACGATACTAGCACCACGCCTTAGCGCTTCCCCGTCCTCCGGATCAGCGGTCGCGTGGTTCGGGTGTCTCGGTGGGTTCGACGGTCAGTGTCTTCTCGCTCGGGGTGAAACTCCCCAAGGAGATATCGCACAGGGCACAGCTGTCGCACGTGGCGCATGCGTCGGGGTCGGAATCCTTGGCGCAGGAACCGCACGCGGATGACTTGCCTGTGGCCACGTTGTAGACGAGCTTCCCTATGACGAGCACGGCAGCTACGATGCAGATGCCGGCTATGATGTATCCGATCATGCAGAAACCCTTCCTACGCGAACCCGAGCAGTGATCCTACCTGGTACACGAGCAGCGCCATCACGTACGCGATGCCCGTGGTCCAGCCGATGACCACCCACATCCACTTCGTACCCGCTTCCTTCTGGACGGTGGCCACGGTAGCCATGCACGGTATGTAGAGGAGCGCGAACACCAGGAACGCGAGCGCCGAGAGCCCCGTGAAGTCCGCCGCGAGCACCTCGTGACCCAACAGGCCGCCCTCGAGCGCGCCCTCCTCGCCCACTCCGTACAGGATGCCCATGGTTCCGATGACGGCTTCCTTCGCAGCGAAACCGGTGATCAGAGAGATGGCCGGTCTCCACTCGCCGAATCCGAGGGGCGAGAAGATCGGGGCGATCGCCGAGCCGAAGGATGCGAGCATGCTCTCGGTCACATCCACGGGCTGCAGTTGCATGTCGTAGCTCTGGAAGAACCAAATGACCACCGACATCGCGAAGATGATGGTACCGGCGCGGACGACGTAGTCCTTGAGCTTCTCGCCCACGGCTATGGCCACGGGCTGGAGGCGCGGCAGGCGGTACGACGGGAGCTCTATGAAGAACGGGGCGGCCTCGCTC
>CAYVBA010000104.1:0-2010 GCA_964448475.1 uncultured Coriobacteriales bacterium | reverse complement strand
CGTCCCGGATCACGGTGACGAAGTCGCGCTCGACGGCACCTACGACGTGGTCGTGAACGGTGCGACCGTTAAGTGCACTCCCGCTTGGGAGCTCTTCGCCACGCACCTCGAGCAGTACACGCCCGAGCACGCATCCAGCATCTGCGAAGTGCCTGTGGAGGACATCATCTGGCTTGCGGAGGAGTACGCGACCACCCCACAATCTTCGGTCCGCATGAGCCAAGGCGCCCAGCGCTACTGGCAAGGGCACCTGAGTTTCCGTGCAGGTATGGTCCTGGCAGGAGTCTGCGGGAATCTGGGAATGAAGCACAGCGGCTTCAGCTGGTCCGATGGAAGTCTGATGCGCCTGCTCTTCTCGATACCGGTCGAATACGTCCTGCCCGATCCCGAGTATGCAGGCACCGTTGCTCCTGGCTCGCAATTCATCGAGCGCATAGCAACCCAGCAGCCCTATCCCGTCAAGTCCCTCTGGGTCGTGGCATACGGTATAGGCACTCAGACACCCGAGCGCGAGCGTATGCTCACCGAGGCTTGGGATCAGCTCGAACTCATCGTAGTCAACGAGATGGTCATGACCCCCGGCGCTCAGATGGCCGACGTGGTTCTGCCTGTCACCACCTATTATGAGGAGACCGGTGATCCCATCGGTGCATGGTCGAACCCCTACATCCAGGTCCGCCAGCAGGCGCTGGAGCCTCTCTGGGAGGCCAAGTGCGACTGGGATATCTTCCGTCTCTACGGCGAGAAGATGGGCGTGGGTCACTTGTGGGATATGACCTCCGAGGACGCAGGTCGTCTCATGATCACCAAGTCCCCGAACCCCATGATCTCCAAGCTCGACGTGGACAAGATGTATTCCGAGGGAGTGGCACCTATCGACATCCCGGATGCATACTATCCCTTCGCTGACATGAGGTTCCCGACTCCCACCGGTCGTGTCCACCTCTACAACCCTGAGCTCGAGCCCTACGGCGAGCAGTTCCCCGTCTTCATGGAGCCGCACGAATCCAACCGCTCCGAACTCGCCTCCAAGTATCCGTTGACGCTCATGAACTGCCGATCCGTCTACACGGCGCACTCGCAGCACACGCCGCTCGAATGGATCCGCGAGGTCAACCCCGAGCCGCATCTGGAGATGAGCCCCGCCGACGCCGATGCACGTGGCCTGGTGGACGGCGACATGGTCGAGGTCGTGAACGATCGCGGCTCCTTCACGACCAAGCTCTTCGTGACCGAAGCCCAGAAGCCCGGCGGTCTGAACATCCGCCAAGGCTGGTGGCCCAAAGACTTCGACGGCAAGCACTACGGAGACCTCCTGCACATGGAACTCAACCCTGCTCAGGACTTCATCTCCGAGACGAACTACTCGCCCTACGACAACCTCGTCGAAGTCAGAAAGGCCTAGGTGATCCGATATGGCGACACGTTACGCCTGGGTGATCGACATCAACCGCTGCATCGGCTGTCGCACCTGCATGGTCTCCTGCAAGATGGAGAACCTCGTGGCTCCGGACGAGTTCCGGATCCGCGTACTCAACAAGGACAACGAATACAAGCTGGACAAGCCCGAGGGCACCTATCCCCGCCTCAAGGAGGATTGGCTCCCCGTACCGTGCCAGCACTGCGAGAACCCGCCCTGCGTACCCGTCTGCCCCAGCGGTGCGTCCTACATCCGTGAGGACGGCATCGTGACCGTGGACGAATCCAAGTGCATCGGCTGCCAGTACTGCGTGTGGGCATGCCCGTACGACGCACGCTTCATGGATCCACGCGTAGGCACGGTGGACAAGTGCACCATGTGCTACCACCGCCTGTCCGACGGCAAGAAGACGATGTGCGAGAGCTGCTGCCCGGGTCGCGCCCTGCACGTGGGCGATCTCAACGATCCCGAGTCCGAAGTCTCCCGCCTCGTGGCCACCCGACGGTACCGCACCCTGCTCCCCGAGCAAGGGACCAAGCCGGCTACCTACTACCTGTATTAGGAGGTCATGATGCATGTAGAAATCTTCA
>CAYVBA010000103.1:0-2288 GCA_964448475.1 uncultured Coriobacteriales bacterium | reverse complement strand
GGACCACCACCCTCATGGATAACGTGCGCCATAGGAGCGATGACATGCTCATAGTCAAGGGTGTCAACATCTTCCCGAGTCAAGTGGAGGACATCCTGGAATCGATCCGCGGTGCCTCGTCACAGTATCGGATCGTGGTGGATCGCGTAGACGGTAAGGATACACTCGAAGTCCAGCTGGAGATGAGCGAAGAGCTATTCGCGGATTCGATGGTCGACATGGAGAAGTTCGTTGAGGAAACGTCCCACAAGCTTGATAACGGATTGGGTATCCGGACGAAGCTCTCGCTGAAAGAACCAGGGTTCTTGGAGCGTACACAAGGTAAATCCAAGAAGGTCGCTGACCTGAGGCCACACGACTGATCCAGATTGATTTGTGGTGTGATGACCATATCGATTAGTAATTACGATTGTAATTAAAGCAATTAAGCATCGAATTCTGTACTATTCATTTTTAGCTTCTGCTCAGAATGAATAATCAAGGATGAGATGAAAATGGGAATGCAGCTTAATCGAACTCGAACCCTCCCGGCTCTTGTACTACTGCTTGCAACGCTGATGCTTACATCGCTCTTGAGCTCCATGGCGTATGCCATGGAGCGGGTGGACGTCGAGCTGGCTCTCGATGACGCAACGGAGCAGGAGCTCCAGCAAGCGATCTATGATGCAGGGACTACTCCTACGCGCATCCATCTCAGTCGTATGTACATGTATCTCACCAAGACGCTGGTGATTCCTGAGGGCGCTGACATAGAGATCGTCAACCGAGTGTCCGCTGGCGGTTCGCTCGAGTCGGCACTTGCTCGTGCAGATGGCTTCACCGGAACCATGGTCCACGTGAAGAAGGGTGGAAGCCTCACGCTTGCTGATAACACAGCGGGCGGGACGCTGAAGGTGCTCAGCCGTGGTCAGCAGGTGCCATCTTCGAGCCCTATCATCTTCGTCCAAGGCTCACTTGCCCAGAACGGTGGGGAGGTGAGTGGTGCTCGTGGGATGACCGGTGAATTTCTTGGCGCGATCTCGCTCGAAGGCCCGGACGCGAGCTATACCCTCGATGCCGGTAAGGTCACTGACAACTGACGCCATCAGCGACAGGGAAATCCTCAGTACGGGGCCGGGAACATCGCTATCAACCGAGGAGGTACCTTCACCATGAACGGCGGTGAAGTGAGTGATGGCAAAGGGTCAGCGGTGCACGGTAGCTCCTATGGTGAAGTAGGTGGGATCGGAGTCTTCAACGGTGGTCGCGCCATCATCAACGATGGCCTCATCACCAGGAACACCGGTTTCGCGGGCGGCCTCCAAGCGTGGACGTGGAATATGAACGCGCCCGCTGAGAAACTGCGGCAGGTACACCTCACGGAGCGAAGTTACATAGATATCAATGGGGGGGGAAGATCGCCGGGAATACAGCTGGTTTCGCAGGTGGAGGAATCTCGATCTGGGGCAATGCAGCGGTGACCATGACCGGTGGGGAGATCACGAACAACTCAGCTCCCAACGGAGGCGGCGTGAACGCCATGGACCTCTACGTCTGGGGAGCGGACGGCACGTGGGAGGAGGTTCCCGGCGAAAGTCAGTACAACGGACTGTCAGCAGAGGACTACTCCGAACTCGTGCCCGCATCGTTCCATATGACCGGCGGTGTCATCGCTAACAACAGCGCTCCTCGTACGGGTGGCGGAGTGAACGTCATCTCCAATGCGGTGAAGCTCGAAGGCGGCACGATCCGCGATAACACCGCTGCGCAACAGGGTGGAGGTGTCTACGTAGCAACCGCGACCTATACGCTCCAGCTTCGTGACACCGTGATCTACGAAAACACCCGCTACCCATGTAGGCGGCGGCCTCTGGGCGTGTCCTACGGGCTCCATCGAGCTCAACGTGAGTCAGGGCGGTGCTGTCTTCGAGAACACCGCAGCCGGTTTCGGCAATGATATCGCTCATGACAACATCGGCAGCGTCGGCTCGCTTCCGCTGACGCTCGCAGACCGCCTCCTTGGTGCCGGTGAAGTCGAATATCACTGGGATAACCCCGATACACACCCGACGAACCCCGGCCGTTTCGATCCAGCCGATCCAGGTGAGCGCGTATTCCTGAAAGGCAAGGAGCTCTTCCAGGAAGGCCTCCATTCGGTGACCACGGAGGAAGGCCGCGCGAGCGCTCAAGAGGCCGGCTTCCTCTTCATCCACGGGAACTCCTCGAACAGGGGCGGAGGCATCGGCACCAACGGCCGGATCGTCTTCGGTTATGACGATACGTTCGATGCGACCCTCACCAAGACGTGG
>CAYVBA010000102.1:0-2352 GCA_964448475.1 uncultured Coriobacteriales bacterium | reverse complement strand
CCGTACCAATCCGAGGTCAGCCAAGGTGTGCTCCAGGCGATCTTCGAGTACCAGACCATGATCTCCGAGCTCACCGGACTGCCTGTGGCCAACGCCTCGCTCTACGACGGCGCTCAATCGGCCGCTGAAGCCGGAGCCATGGCGCGCTCCCGCAAGCGTACGACGGCCGTAGTCTCTGCCACGGTCGACCCGCAGACCATCGCGACCATCAAGACGTACAGCCACGGTGCTGGAGTCGATGTCATAGTGGTGGGCGAGAAGGACGGGCGCACCGACCTAGAGGAGCTCGCTCGTATCGTGGAGGAGAACGACACCGTCGCCTCCTTCCTCGTGCAGCAGCCCAACTACTACGGTCTCGTCGAGGACACGAAGGCCATCGGCGACATGCTCGCTGAAAGCCCCGTGACCTACATCATGTCCATCAACCCGATCGCTGCCATGCTCTACGCATCACCTGGTGAGGTCGGCGCGGACATCGCCTGTGGCGAAGGACAGCCTCTGGGTATGCCCCTGTCGTTCGGTGGCCCGTACCTCGGCTTCCTTGCTTCGACGGACAAGCTCACCCGCAGGATCCCCGGCCGCATCATCGGTCAGACGGTGGATCGCGACGGCAAGCGCTCGTACGTTCTCACGCTCCAGGCACGCGAGCAGCACATCCGGCGTGAGAAGGCTACCTCGAACGTCTGCACCAACCAGGCACTCTGCGCGCTGACCGCCTCCGTCTACATGGCCACCATGGGACCGGAGGGCATGCGCGAGGTAGCCGAGCAGTGCCACGCGAAGGCAGCCTACGCTCGCGAACAGCTCACATCCATCCCGGGTGTGGACGCCGTTCACGAGGGTGAGTTCTTCCACGAGTTCGTCACCACGCTACCCCTCCCCGCAGAGGACCTCGAGAGCGCACTTGCTGAACACGGCATCCTCTCCGGTCTCCCCATCGAGGGCGGCATGCTCTGGTGCGTCACCGAGATGAACACGAAGGACGACATCGACGCGATGGTCGAAGCCGTCCGCGCGATCGTCGAGGAGGGGAGGTAATCATGGAGCCGGTCATGGAACTGCTCTTCGAACGTTCACGTCCCGGTCGTAATGCGCGCATGCTTCCCAAGCTGGATGTCGAGAAGGTCGAGATCCCCTCGGACGTAGCCCGCAGTGAAGCACCGCGACTCCCCGAACTCTCCGAGATCGATGTCGTACGCCACTATTCCAAGCTCGTCAGAGCCACACACGGCGTGAACGACGGCATCTACATGCTCGGATCGTGCACCATGAAGTACAACCCACACCTGAACGAACACGTTGCGAACCTTCCCGGATTCGCCGCGGTCCATCCGCTCCAGCCTGTCTCGACGGTGCAAGGTGCGCTCGAGGTCATGCTCGAAGCCGAGGAACGTCTCTGCGAGATCACCGGCATGGATGCGATGACGTTCCAGCCCGCCGCCGGTGCTCATGGTGAGCTCCTGGGTATCTTGCTCATCAAGGCCTATCACGAGGCGCGCGGTGAAACGAACCGCACCCGTGTCTTCGTCCCCGATGCAGCTCACGGCACTAATCCCGCGACCGCTGCCATGGCCGACATGGAGGTAGTATCGATCCCCGTCGATGAGACGGACGAGGTCGACGTCGAAGCACTCCGCGAGCTCATGGACGAGAACGTCGCCGGTCTCATGCTCACCAATCCGAATACCGAAGGCCTCTTCACCGAGGCCATCACGGAGATCACTCAGATCATCCACGACGCGGGCGGTCTCTGCTACTACGACGGCGCCAACCTCAACCCGATCATGGGTATCGTCCGCCCGGGCGACATGGGGTTCGACGTCATCCACCTGAACCTGCACAAGACCTTCTCGACCCCTCCGGGAGGTGGCGGACCAGGATCCGGAGCCGTCGGTGGGTAGGATATCCTCGTGCCGTACCTTCCGGCTGACCACGTCGTCAGGGATGAGGACGGCGTCGCGTCGTTCCACACCGGCGAGGAGAGCATCGGCCGCATCAAGGCTGACTACGGTAACTTCCTGGTTGTCGTGAGGGCGCTCACGTACATCCTCGCTCTCGGGCGGGAAGGTATACGTGAAGCAGCCGAAGGCGCGACCGTCAACGCCAACTATCTCATGGCCAAGCTCCGTGATACGTACACCATGTCCACGGACGGCACGTGCATGCATGAGTTCGTGATGAACCTCTCCGACCTCAAGAAGGAGACCGGCGTGTCCGCGCTCGACGTGGCGAAGGGCATCCTCGACTACGGCATGCATCCACCTACCATGTACTTCCCGCTCACGGTACCCGAAGCTCTCATGGTCGAGCCTACTGAGACCGAGTCCAAGGAGACCCTCGATCGCGTCATCG
>CAYVBA010000101.1:0-2422 GCA_964448475.1 uncultured Coriobacteriales bacterium | reverse complement strand
GAGTTCGGACGACGTCGTACGACCGAAGTTCGGTGAGATCTTCCCTACCAATATGGTTCCGATTCTCACCGAGTCCAGAGCTGAAACCAGTTCGGGCGCATCAGGACCGATTCCCGGAGTCGCGGCGAAGCCGACAGTCATGACCTGGGGCTTCACGGGTTTCCGAAGTTCGAGCCACACCATCATCAATGCGCGGGGTGAAACCGTTACGGAGAAGTCGATGTTCTCCACGTCCTTCGAGGAGCGCCGATGCATCATCCCGGCCACGGGGTTCTATGAATGGAGCGGGCAGAAAGGCAGTAGGATCCGTCATGAACTCAGATCCGAGGAGAACGGGCTCATCTACATGGCTGGACTCTGGAGGCCTGAGCAGGATTCCCAACGATTCGTGATCATCACACGGGCTTCTGTAGGCGAAATCGAGTCGATCCACGATCGCATGCCGATCCTTGTGCCCCGTGCCGACGTCGACGGATACCTAACTGATCTCGAACTCGCTTCGAGTTGGCTCGTGCGAGAGCCACTCCTCCCCCGCTTCGTCGATGGACCGCCGAAGCTGCAGAAGCAATCCCGTCTCGATCTATGAGTCTCAGCTGTTCTGTAGAAGACTTCACCTGGCCCGAGGAAACGAAGCACGTCAGTTTAGAGTACGCTCGAGGAAGGGAGGACATCGAGTCGGAATCCGCCTCTCGCCACGAACCAGGTGGATACACCTCATCGGGTGTTCGGTGACGACTCTATAACCTTGAGACTACGGAGTAATCCACCTGTCAGGGTGATTTTCCTGTAGCGACGGAGGATAAACCGAAGTCATACCTTTCAAACGAGTCATAGAGACCTCATCATCCCGATATGATGTCGGAACTCACAAGCGCTAGCAACTAAGCAACTACTATTCATTCGCGAAGCAAATGCGCTCTAAGCCTAACACTGCAGCAGCTCCGGCGATCGTGTTCCCGTAGGAGACAACGGGCTTCCCGAGCGTGAGAGAATTCGCCAGCGAACCTTTCACGATCGTGATCCCCGTTAAGAACTTACGATCCGCCCATTCTACAGCGCTCTGGAAATCACGAGCACCGTGCATACGGCGAGAAGAAGCGCGATCGTCAATACCCCGGCCCGTACGCGGGTCGTGAATGCCTGTCCCTTCTCGCCCCGGAAGTCAGCCTCGAGCATATACTCCGCGACAGCTAGAAAAGGGAAGTCCTTTCGCTCGCTCTCCCCTATCACCTCAGCGCCTTCCTTGACGTCGAAGGCGCACTCGAGGGATTCGTCGGAGATACCGAATTCTTCGGCGAAGCCTGTGAAACTCCCGCATACGTTTACGGAACTTTCACAGCTTTCTGCTGGTTTTCAATATCATGTCTAATAGTAAGAGACTCTAAAGCAGCACTAGCGGTATCCGATCAGGTGGAAAGGCAGTTCCTCTTCGTGGATGAAACACTTCACATAGGGATCGATGTTGGATCCATCACCACCAAAGCAGTGGCTCTCACAGGCGACGGCGAAATCGCTTATTCGCGGTATGCACGACACGCCTCCAAGCAGGTAGAGAGTGTTCGCGATGTCCTACGTGAACTGAGAGATCGGTTTCCCGCTGCGGATTTCGCGCTTTCGATCAGCGGCTCGGGAAGTCGCCCCATCGCGGCGCATCTCGGCGTCCCCTATATACAAGAGGTCATCGCTAATTCGCTCGCTATCTCGGACCTCCACCCCGATGTGCGCACGGCCATCGAGCTGGGCGGTCAGGATGCGAAGGTCATCTTCTTCGACGCGGATCTTGACACCGGTGAACTCCACGCTTCGGATATGCGCATGAACGGCAGTTGTGCCGGCGGTACCGGTGCCTTCATCGATGAGGTAGCGCTCGTCCTCAACGTCCCCGTGGAGCGGTTCGATGACCTCGCCCAGCGTGGCACCACCATCTACGACATATCCGGCCGCTGCGGCGTCTACGCCAAGACGGACATCCAGCCTCTCCTGAACCAGGGTATCGCCAAGGAGGATCTGGCTCTCTCTTCGTTCCACGCGGTGGCCAAGCAGACCATCGGAGGCCTGGCTCAAGGCTTCGACATCCATCCGCCCGTGATCTTCGAGGGCGGTCCTCTCACCTTCAACCCGCGGCTCGTGCGCGTCTTCGCCGAGCGCCTCGATCTCTCCGACGACCAGGTCATCATCCCCGAGCACCCCGAGCTCATGGTCGCTCGCGGCGCTGCACTCTTCGCGGACAGCTCGGATCACCCCGCGATCGCGGACCTCTCGGATCCCATCGCGGCACTCGAGTCCTTCGACCCCTCTCTTCTGGGCGAGAAGGACGGGGCATCACGTGCTCCCGCGTTTTTCTCGTCCGAAGAAGAGCGTGCATCCTTCGAGGAGCGCCATCCCATCGCAGTGCCTGCCAGACCCGAAACGCACGACGGAC
>CAYVBA010000100.1:0-2498 GCA_964448475.1 uncultured Coriobacteriales bacterium | reverse complement strand
GATTCTACGTTCACGCACTCCGGTATGAATTCGCTGCTCAACACCGTGTACAACGCGGGAAGCGGCAACGTGATCATCCTGGATAATCGCATCACTGCTATGACGGGTGCGCAAGGTAACCCTGTTAACGGCATCACGCTCGGCGGGTCGCACACGAACGAGCTCGAGCTCGTTCCATTCCTGCGCGGCCTCGGTGTGAAGAACGTGGAGGAAGTGGATGCTCAGTCGCTCACAGACGTGAAGCGCGGGATCGACGGAATGCTTGCAAAGCCTGATGAACTCTCGGTCCTCATCTGCAAGTCACCTTGCACCCTCGCGTATCGCATCAAGGATACCGTCCGTGCTGTCGACCCTGAGAGATGTACCGCCTGTGGTGTCTGCATCTCATTGGGCTGTCCCGCTATCAG
The DNA here is from genome assembly GCA_964448475.1 of uncultured Coriobacteriales bacterium. Taxonomy (GTDB): domain Bacteria; phylum Actinomycetota; class Coriobacteriia; order Coriobacteriales; family CAYVBA01; genus CAYVBA01. The sequence goes on along the minus strand of CAYVBA010000100.1, from coordinate 2,091 downwards.
TAAGGATCCCGACCGGAAGTCGTTCATCCATACATCGCAATGCGTAGGTTGTGGCCAATGTGATCAGGTATGTCGATTCGGCGCGATCAGTCCGGTGAGCACCGTTGAAAGCGCAGGTGAGTGACATGGCCACAACGGTCCTCCTCTGTGGAGTCGGCGGTCAAGGCACCATCCTCGCAGCGGATGTACTCGCGCATGCGGCGCTTGCTGCCGGATACGACGTCAAGCTCTCGGAGATCCACGGCATGGCCCAGCGCGGCGGTGCCGTCTCCACCACGGTTCGCTTCGGAGAAGACGTCCACTCCATGGTCACAGAAACGGCGTCCGCAGACGTCATCGTGGCGTTCGAGATGACCGAGGCACTCCGTAATCTGGGGCTTCTCGCCCCGGAAGGTATCCTCATCGTGAACCGTAGCTCCATCGAGCCTCTGCCGGTCCTCACCGGAGCGCAACAGATGCCCCCACATCCTGAGGAGTCGCTGTACGAAGCAGGCGCACTTCTCATGGACGCCACGCGAATCGCACTCGAGAGCAATGCTCCGCGCTCCAGCAACATCGTACTGCTGGGAGCGCTGTTCGCCTCCATGGAGTTTCCCGATGAGCTCGTAGAGCGCGTCATCGCCGAACGGGTGCCCCCCAAGACGGTAGACGTGAACATAGATGCTTATCGCGCCGGTAAGGCGGAGTACCTCAGGTCGATCAGTGGGTAGCAGGCGGTAAACAAGCGGTAAACGAGCGGATAGGGGAGTCATGGTCACGCAGATCAGCGTCTTCATCGAGAACCAACCCGGACGAGCAGCTCACCTCACGCGCCTGCTCACGGAATCCGGACTCAATATCCGCGGCTACATGATCTCGGATACGAGCGACTTCGGGATCGTGCGGCTCGTCGTGGATGACCCGGATCACGCTTGTCGCATCCTTCACGAGCATAACGCCATCTGCCAGCAGAGCATCGTGCTGGTGGTTCGCCTCGAAGACAGGCCAGGCGAGCTGGCTCGGCTCTTCGACGTTCTCGCTGATCATGAGCTGAACGTGGTCTATTCGTACTCGCTCATATCGACCTTCGTGGCGATAAGTACGGACGACCCCTCCACAGCAGCCTCCATCTTGGATGAAGCAGGATTCACTCCCGTCTCACACCAGGATCTCTCCGCTGACATGTGCAACGACAGAGACGGAGCGTGATCGGCATGCCTATCTGGAATCCCAAGATGGAATGCATGACCACGGAGCAGACCCGAGCTCTTCAATTGGAGCGGTTGAAGGAGACCGTTCGCTGGGCGTACGACCGCGTACCGTATTACCGCGACCTACTCGCCCAGGAAGGGATCACGCCTGAAGATATCCAGACGTTGGAGGATGTGCGACGCATCCCCTTCACCGAGAAGAAGGATCTCCGCCAGACGTATCCGTTCGGGCTGTTCGCCGTAGAGCTAGATGAGATCGTGCGGCTCCATTCGTCGAGCGGAACCACCGGTAAGCCCGTCGTGGCCGGTTACACGAAGGGTGATCTCGAGGTGTGGACCGAGTGCATAGCGCGGATGGTCTCGATGGCCGGTGTCACTCATGAGGACGTGTGCCAGATGGCTTTCCTCTACGGCATGTTCACGGGCGGTTGGGGTCTCCATTACGGACTCGAGCGTGTGGGTGCGACCGTCATACCCGCTGGTGCGGGCAACACCGAGCGCCACCTTCAGATGATGGTGGACTACGGGACGACCGTACTTATCTCGACACCGTCGTACGCGTTCCACCTTTCGGAGACGGCCGAGAAGCTCGGCTACACCAAGGATGACCTCAAGTTACGGGTGGGCCTCTTCGGCGGCGAGCCTGCTTCCGATGCCGTTCGTCGTGATATCGAGAAGGGCCTGGGGATGCGGGCCACGAGCAACTACGGTCTCACGGAGGTCATGGGACCCGGCGTATCCGGTGAATGCGGTCACACTCATGGGAAGATGCATATCGCGGACGATCACTTCCTGGTGGAGGTCATCGATCCCGATACGGGCGAGGTACTCCCGGAAGGACAGTATGGCGAGCTCGTCATCACTCCACTCACGAAACGCGGGTCCGTCGTCCTGAGGTATA
>CAYVBA010000099.1:0-2557 GCA_964448475.1 uncultured Coriobacteriales bacterium | reverse complement strand
ATCGTAGCATGCAGTATTGTGTGTTCTCTGGAGGGTGGATGTCAGAGGGATCGCGGGTCACAGGGCCATCGGGTGGAGAGCGTCTCATCAATCTGGCGCACGCGTTGCTATCCGCGGTGCCTCGGTCGTTCACGGAGATCCTAGGTGACGCTGAGATAGGGTATCCGCAGGGTTCGACCCCTGAAGCGTTGGAGAAGATGTTCTCCCGGGATAAAGCGCAGCTCAGGCAGCTTGGATTGCCTCTGATCGAGGAGGACGGTCTCTACCGCATAGACCCTGGTGCGGCATTCACTCAGGACATCGAGCTCACGGCACCCGAAGCGGCTTGGCTCCAGATCGTCGCGGAGACGTTGGTGGACGACCCCGGCTTCATCTTCGGCGACGACCTCGTGTCCGCTCTGGGCAAGGTGGGTCGCGCGAGCTCGCGTGAGATCCCCCTACGCACGACCCCCGCTGCCGAAGGCGTGGATCAACATGCGCGCACGGCGTTCTCGGCTCGCGTGCAAGGAGCCCGCCTCGATTTCCGCTACACGAAGGCCGATGGGAGCACGAGCGACCGGTCGGTCCTGGTGGACACGGTATTCTCGCGCGGAGAGCACAACTACGTGGTGGCGCGGGACCCGAAGTCGGGTGAGTCTCGACATTTCCGGACGGATCGCATGTCCGAGCTGGTGCTGCGCCCGCCGCTCCACGACGCCGATGAATACGAGCCTCTTCCCGTGGATGTGCGCGAGGTGACTCGTCTGCCCTTCCAGTTCGGCGAGAAGGACGTGGAGGTGACCTTCCGTATCCCGTCGGAGTCCGCATGGCGGGTCGATCATATCACCGCTGGTAAAGGGATCGTTCAGAAGCAGTCGGACGGCTCGGTGCACTGGATCGTGGATGCTCATGATGAGAAGGCGTCCGCTCGGTGGGCTGCGGCGCAAGCCGCAGGGATCGAGCCGATCGCACCTGAGAGCGTCGTGGAAGCGTACGGATCCGGACTCGAGGCGGTGCTCCATGGCAAGCGGTAGGAAGTCGAACCTCGATGTGGCGCGGAGCATCTTCCGGACCATACAAGTGGTCAGTTCCTTGGCGGCGTTGACCGAGCCGACGATTGACGAGGAGCTCGGTCAGGTGATCGCGATCCCGCTCACGGATATCGCGGCCGAACTCGAGATGAGACCCGCGCGCGCACGTAAAGCGGTGGAGCAAGCGACGCTCGTCGGTTTCGGCGGAAGCGGTCCCGGGTTCTTCCTGGAGGATGACCGGGTGATCGTCTGGAGCGACCTCCCGGACCTGGATCGCACCGTCAGACTCACGCAGAGCGAAGCGACCGCCCTCGTGACGGCATTGGATCACGCGGGATTGGACGCCGGTGATGAGCTGCGGAACAAGCTGGTGTCGGCAGTGGCACCACCGGATGTGAAGAGCATCTCCCGGGCGATCAACATCTCGACCTCGCAAGCGCTCGGCGCACTCATCCAGGATCTGGCGCACTCAATAGAGGGCTCCCACCCCCTGCTGATCACTCATCTGAGAGTGGATGCGACCGAGGCGACGACCCGCATCATCGAGCCGTACGGCCTCATGATCCACCACGGTATCTGGTACGTCGAGGCGTTCTGCAGATCGGCTGATGAGATGCGCATCTTCCGGTTGGATAGGATTGGCAGCCACGAGGTCCTGGGAGATGAGACCTTCATCCGCGGGGAATTCCACAAACGCCGCGATCCGATCTCCCTCGAGGACGCCCCACGAGCGGAGCTGCTCATACATGACCGTGTGCTGCTCGACGAGTTCACGTGGCCCGGCCTGAGCGTGGAGGACCCTGACGCGCACCCGATCCGCGCGACGCTCCCCTACCGGGGTACCGGCTGGCTCGCGCACCAAGTGGTGGCGTGTCTGGGTGATGTGGAAGTGATCGGTCCGGAAGAAGTGAAGCGAGCCGTGGTTGCTCGTGCAGCGGACCTCCTGGGCAAGAAGATCCCTGGAAGTAGGAAGACGACCCCGTAGAGTCGTCTTTCTCCTCCCCATGTACGAGCTTATCGTCGTACATCCCTTGGTGACTCATTATATCGGCCGATGATAATGAAGCAAGTACCCGTGATTATCTGTTTAGGAATAGGGCTGTTTCCTTGCACTATGATTCTAGGACTCTTCTCTTACGATGTCATTCATATACCATTACGCAAAGATTATACTTCTGAATTGAAATACTCCTACAGAGACTGGATATACCATGCTCATGAAACGGCTCGCCCTTCTCGCCTTGTAGATGCCCATCGATCCCGAGGAACCGATCACTCCGGAAGAGCCCACAACTCCTGAGCAGCCCAGTACTCCGGAAGAGCCCACTACCCCAGAGGAGCCCACAACTCCGGAAGAGCCTGTGACTCCCGCCGAACCCGAGACTCCTGCGCACCTACCACACCGCACGAGCCTTCCACCACGGTGATCCCACCTGCTGATAAGACGCCTGCCCCTACCGAAGCCGTCACACCCAGGACGGGAAACACCTCCACTCCCTCAGTGCCGATCACTATCATTGGTGCTGCATTGATAATCGTTGGGTTCG
>CAYVBA010000098.1:0-2566 GCA_964448475.1 uncultured Coriobacteriales bacterium | reverse complement strand
ACCTCATCGTCCACGCCGCAGTACCCGTGAACTTCCTGGGCTTCTAGTAGCGAGACGATAACGCTCCAACACCTCCCCCGGTGCCGATCCTCAGCGATCGACACCGGGGGTATTTTTATGCCCGCTTACTGAAACACCTGGTAAAGCATAGTGTTTTGCTTCCTCGAAAGTCGCGTTCCTGACACCGGAAATACCACCTTCCGCAGATGTTTCCATCCTGTTTCACTGGATTTCCTAAGCAGAAAGAGTATTCTGTCGGCAGGGATGGAGGGTCTCTTCTTTGAGGTCCTTACGTATAAGCAAAGGGGGAACGTCATGTCAGAACGTAGTTTGTCGCGCCGTGGTTTCTTGAAGACCACTGCGGCCACAGCAGCGATCGCTGCGACTGCAGGCACAGTGAGTCTGCAGTCGTGGGGAGAAGCTCAAGCTGTGGAGAGCCCCATGGAGGGGGTCACCGTCAGCGCGACCACATGCAACGCCTGCTCGAACAAGTGCGGCATGCATGTGTACAGCAAGAACGGTCGCCTGTGGAAGGTGAAGGGTGAAGAGCTTCACCCCTACTCACGCGGAACGTTGTGTGCACGTGGTCACGGCTACGCGACCATCGGTTACACGGACGCACGTGTGAAGGAGCCTCTCAAGCGCGTAGGCGACATGGAGTTCGAGCCCATCTCCTGGGACCAGGCGTACAAGGAAATCGGCGATAAGATCAAGGAGATCATCGCTTCGGATGGTCCTGGCGCCATCGCACTCACGCAGGATCCCCGTCCTTCCGGTGGGTTCTACACCAAGCGCTTCATGGATGCTCTCGGCTCACCCAACCATTACACCCACGGTGCTGCCTGCAACCTCGCGTGCACGAGTGCGTATGCCAAGACGCTCGGCGGAACGCCCGGTATCGACCTGGCGGAAGCGGAATGCGTCATGTTCATCGGTCGTAGCTATGCTGACGGCGTCAGGCCTTCAGCGGCGAAGGCGCTCGCAGAAGCTGCCGAGCGTGGCACGAAGATCATCATGGTCGACCCGCGCTTCAACGCCACCTCCCATATGGCGACCGAATGGGTACCTATCCGCCCCGGTACCGACCTCGCTCTCGTCCTCGCCATGTGCAACGTCGTGGTGAACGAGGAACTCTACAACAAGAAGTTCGTGGAGGAGAAGACCGTCGGTCTGGAGCAGTTCAAGGACGGCATCAAGGAATACACGCCGAAGTGGGCCGAAGAGCTCACCACGATCCCTGCTGCACGTATCGAGGAGATCGCCCGCACCATGGCCAAGCATGCTCCGAAGTCCTCGATCGAGGCTTCCTGGCGTGCCGTCGTGGGCTGCTCGTATCAGAACAGCTTCGAGTGCGCTCGCGCCATGCAGAACTTCAACGCTCTTCTCGGCTGCTTCGGTCAGCCCGGTGGTCAGTTCTGGGGTATCTCGCCGAAGTTCGGTCCGCTCGAGGGCCCGAAGTTCAAGGAGCTCCCCAAGATACCCGAGACCCTGGTCAAGTACGGCATGAAGGAATTCCCCTTCGCAGCGAAGGCCATGGGCCCTTGCACGTACCTCGGTAAGGGTGCTGAGGCAGGAGATATCAAGGCGATCATCTTCTACAACTCCAACGCCCTCATGGGTTATGCGAACTACGACCAGTTCAAGGAAGCTCTGAGCAATCTCGAGCTGATGGTGGCCATCGACATCCAGATGTCGGAGACGGCCATCAACTCCGACTACATCCTGCCCGACACCACGTTCATGGAGCGCAAGGAGGTACCTGCATCGGTCGGTGGCAAGGCACCTGTCGTGGAGATCAGGCTCCAGGGTGTCGACCCGATCCTGCCCGATGCTCGTCCGGTCGACCGCATCTTCACGGAGCTCGCGGAGGCCTGTGGTATCGGCGAGTACTTCACCTTCACCGTCGATGACGTCATCGACGCTCAGCTCGCTCCCTTCGACAACGCTGATGAGATCAAGGAGAAGGGTATCGGCAAGGTCATGGAGGGTGAGTTCAAGTTCCCGGGTGATGACTTCAAGTTCAGCACTCCGGACGGCATGTTCCACTTCTATGACGAACAGTTCGAGCAGATCGGTCTCAAGCCCGTCATCTCATGGGTCGAACCGCTCATGATCCCGAACCACGAGAACGGTGAGTTCCGTCTCATCGGTGGTAAGCAGGCGATCCACACCCACACCCAGACCACCAACGTCCCGCTGCTCATCCAGATCACCAAGGACTACGGTCTCGAGCGCGCATGGCTCAACGCCGGTAAGGCGAAGGAGCTCGGCATCGAGGATGGCGACACCATCGCCATCAAGTCGGACCTCACCACGACGAACGTACGCGTCTTCGTGACCGAGCGTCTGCATCCGGATTGTGTGTACATCCCCACCGGATACGGTGTGAAGTCGCCGTACCTGAAGGCGGGTCAGGGTCTCGGTATCGCATCGATGGATCACACGCCGTACCACTTCTCCCCCTATGACGGGAGCACGATGAGCCAGGAGAACATCGTCACCATCGAGAAAGTGGAGGCGTAGACATGGCACGCTATGGAATGTACCTGAACACCAAGAAGTGCGT
>CAYVBA010000097.1:0-2613 GCA_964448475.1 uncultured Coriobacteriales bacterium | reverse complement strand
AGGAGCCCATAGACCGTGAGAACCCGCTCCTCACCACACCGCGTACCGTGCTGACTCCGCATACGGCGTACTTCTCGGAGGAGAGCTCCGTGGAACTGCGCGAACGTACGGCATCGAACGCCATAGCGGTTCTCCTGGGCGAGAAGCCCCGGAACGTGCTCAATCCCGAGGTCCTCACGTGAGCGAGCCGGGCACACTGGTCCTCAGGCTCGCGTACGACGGCACGGACTTCAACGGGTTCGCGCCGCAGAAGGATCCAGCGCTGCGCACCGTAGCCGGTGAGATCACCGATGCCCTGGGCACCCTCCTCGCACGTGAGGTCGACCTCACGTGCGCCGGCAGGACCGATGCCGGTGTTCATGCGCGCGGCCAGGTCGTTTCGATACCGCTGCTGGAAGGGGAGGAGGATGACCTCGGTCAGCGACGCTTGCATAGGTCGCTCTCGGCGATCCTACCTGATGACATCGCTGTCCGCGGGATCGCGCTGGCACCCCCGGGCTTCTCGCCCCGATTCGACGCCATCGACCGCGAATACCGCTACCGCATTCACAACTCCGTTGACCGACCGCTGTTCACAGCACGGTTCAGCTGGTGGATCCGCAAGGACTTGGATACGGACGCGATGAAACGTGCTGCGGCAACACTGCTCGGGGAGCACGACTTCGCATCGTTCTGCTTGACGCGATCTGCTGTGGGGATCAACACGGTGCGCACACTTGAAACGGTCGAGCTCCTGGAGGAGAGTCACCTGGGTGAGGATACACTCACGATCCGCGTGGTAGGGACGGCGTTCCTGCACTCGATGGTGCGAACCATAGCTGGGTCGCTCGTGGACATCGGTCTCGGGCATCGGCCAGTCGAGTGGATGGAAGAGGTGCTCGCCGCATGCGACAGACGAGCTGCCGGTCAGAACGCGCCGGCGCGCGGACTCACGTTCTGGCGTGTCAGGTATGACGAGAAGGACTGGATCGAGCTCAGCTGAGGGCGTCCACTAACTCGTCGATCAACCGGGCTGCTCTGATCGCGGCCATGCCTTCGGTTTCTAAATGGATCTCAGCCCAGCGCTCGTAGAAGGGGCGGCGGTACGCCACGAGATCGCTCAACGTCTGGCCGGGTACGACCACCACGCCACGTGAGCGTAGGTCACCGAGACGCTCGGCCAGCTCCTCATCGGTGGGATCAACGAAGACGATGACACCCAGCTCCGAGAGTGCTCCCATCCCGTGATCCGAGTAGACAGCGCTTCCGCCGGGTGCGATGACGGTCGGGCCGACCAGCTCGAGCGAAGCGCACACGTCACCTTCCATGACCACGAACGCATCGGGGCCGTGTTCGTCGATGATCTCCTCGAGCGTAGCGTCGTAGCGCTCACGGATGACGTCGTCCACGTCCACGAAGTTCATGTCACGCCGCTCAGCCAGCAATTTTCCGATGGTCGACTTCCCGGAGCCGGGCATGCCCACGAGTACGATGTGCTCACGCTTGTCCGACACGCACGACCTCCTCTCATCGCTGATCCCTGCACTATACCCGAAGACACCGCCGATCGAGAACGCTCGCGCCCGCATCCGTGTCGGTTTGCTATCGTAAGGGGCATCCCGCAACGGAATGGAGAGGCACGCATGCAAACGATCCGCGCAACCATGATCGCTGACTCGCTCATCAACGGCGTGAGGGTCTCAACGGTTGAGATGATCTTCCCTCGCTTCATCCTCGCCGAGCTCAACACACACCGCGTCTTCAGCCGCAACTCAGCCTCGTCACGTGCGCGCAGTGTGAAGCGCACGTTCGCTGAGGTGATGGAGGCCCCCTTCGTCCCCGCTCCATTCACACGAAACATGCGCGGCATGTCCGGCTGCACGCTGGATCCGGAGGATCAGGTGGGGTGCGAATCCTATTGGCTTCGCGCTCGTGACGCAGCAGTCCTCTCGGCTCTGGACCTCATGGTGGGCGAGAAGAAGCGGACCGACCTCATAGGTGACGACGTCACGAAGTTCCTGGACGTTCTCGAGGCCTACGACATGGAGGCCGATACTCCTTCCGTGCACAAGCAGCACGTCAACCGCATCCTGGAGCCGTATATGTTCCATACGGCCATCGTGAGCTCCACGGAGTGGGACAACTTCTTCGAACTACGTATAGAGGCAGCGGCTCAGCCTGAGATGTACGAACTCGCCGTGGCCGTGAAGGAGACGTACGACGCCTCGCAGCCGGTGGAACGCTATATCCATCTGCCGTATCACGAAGGTGAAGGCTCCGTCACGGCGTTCGACGTCAAGCGGTCGGTCGCATCATGCGCGACCGTATCCTACAAGGCGCCGTCCGAGTTGAACGACGCGGCGGTGGAGCGTATCTATTCGGGGATGTTCGCTGATAAGCACATGTCGCCCTTCGAGCACCAGGCCATCCACTCCGCGAAGCTGGATGAACTCGCACCCCTCATGGGGTGGGAGCTTCCTGAGAACGTGGATGAGTGCGACCTGCACGGCAACTTCAGGCCAGGCGTGGTGCAGCTCCGCAAGGTGCTCGAGCTGCTCTAGAGATGGTGCGGAGGCACCCCTACGCGGGGTACCTCATATCCACGAGCTGGCTGCGGAGTGAGCAGTTCTCCGC
>CAYVBA010000096.1:1516-2651 GCA_964448475.1 uncultured Coriobacteriales bacterium | reverse complement strand
GGGTAGGAGTTCCTCGAGCGGTTCCGCGCCGATCATGCCACGCCCGTCATCGTCATCTCCGCGAAAGCCGATACCGGCACCAAACTAGAGCTCTTCAAGCGCCTTGCCGATGATTACCTCGTGAAGCCGTTCGAACTCGATGAGCTCACGGCGCGCATCACCACGCTCCTCTGGCGGACCTGCGCTGCAGGCGCTGCGCCCGAGACCTCGTCCGGCTACGAACATCGCGGCGTGCGCCTCGATCCTGAGAACCGCATCATCACCGTCGAGGGTGCCGATCCCGGCCTCACCCCGCGTGAGTTCCGCATCCTCGAGCTGCTGCTCACCCATCCCAAGCGTGTCTTCACCAAGCGTGAGATCTACGAGCATGCGTGGGACGGAGCCTTCATGGATGACGAGAAGACCGTGACCGTCCACGTCTCCAACCTCCGCAAGAAGCTCGCAGCTCTGACGGATGCCGAGTTCATCGATACCGTCTGGGGAGTCGGCTTCCGCCTCGCGCCTGACACGGATCGGTGAGCACGTGCGTCCCGTCCTTCTCGCCCCGGAACTTTGCACTTCCTTTGCACCTGGTTAGCGGTTGCTTAGAACTCGCTCCGTAAGCTGGGGTCACGTCGGAAGAAGAAGGAGGTGCGTGATGGGGACAGTGGTCAGGACGACCGACATCACGAAGCGCTACAAGGATGTCCATGCGCTTGAGCGCGTGAACGTGCATATCGGACGTGGCGATATCTACGGGCTGATCGGTCGCAACGGCGCAGGAAGACGACGCTGCTCAACATACTCGCGGGGGCTATCAGCCAGACGTCGGGTGAGGTCGAGCTCTTCGGCGAGAAGAACGCGGCGGATCGGAGCAGGATCGGTGCGCTCATCGAGGCGCCCGGCATCTATCCGGAGTTCACGGCGCTCGAGAACTTACGGCTCAAGGCCACGGCGCTCGGCATCCGCCGGGAGGGGCACTTGGAAGGCCTGCTCGATCTCGTGGGGCTCGGTGATGTGGGCAAGCGGAAGGCCGGGAAGTTCTCGCTGGGCATGAGGCAGCGGTTGGGTATCGCGCTCGCCCTCGTGGGAGATCCCGACCTGCTCCTGCTGGACGAGCCCACCAACGGCATGGATCCGCAGGGTATTCAGGATT
>CAYVBA010000096.1:0-1416 GCA_964448475.1 uncultured Coriobacteriales bacterium | reverse complement strand
ATGCACTATCAGGTGACAGGCGACTACGAGGTGCTCATGCAAGGAGCCCCGGAGGGGGCCGAAGGCACGGGTTTCAACATCTCTACCGAGCTTGCCGAGGAACAGTTCGAGGCGAACCGTGAGATCATGATCGATTCCCTCACTCCGAGCGGGATCCTGGCTCAGCTCAATTCCCAGCTCACAGGCTTCATGTTGCTCCTCATGCTCGTGTTCGCAGCCGTATTCGGAACGCGGGATTACTCGACCGGCTTCATCAAGAACCTGTTGCCTCAACCTCGGTACCGGACGAACAGAGTGCTCTCCAAGGTCGTGGTGTACGCGGTCTTCAACGCGCTCACGCTCCTGATCAACCTGATCGGTGCCTTCATCCTCATCTTCATACTCAAAGGGGAGTTCGTGACCGAGGGCCTCGGCGGTACGATGGCGTACCTCGCGATCCTCTGGCTCCTCTCCGTAGCGCTCAGCATGATCGTGGACCTGGTGGCCAACATAACGGGCTCCACGGTGACCACCGTGATCGTAGCGGTCGTGCTCTCGATGAATCTCGTGGGAACGCTTCTCGGACTCATGGACAGCCTGGACGTCCTGCCCGTGAAGGCTGTGGAGTACACGCTGGCCACGAACGTGACCGCGCTTCCACTTCCGCTTCCCGAGGGAACCGGACTCGTACGTCCCATAGCGGTCGGCGCTATCGGGCTCGTGGTAGCTACGATCTTGGATATGATCGTCATGAACAAACGGGACGTGAACTGCTCCAAGTGACCTGACCACCTGAGGTGGCTCGATCGGAGACCGTACGTGGAACGACTGCTCCTCATAGCGCTCTTCATCGGAACAGCAGTGCTCCTCGCGCTGCTGTTCCTCATGCATCGTCAGATCGCGGATCTCGCTCGTCAGCTCAGGCGTTACGTAGGCCAGGAGACCAACCAGCGCGTGACGCAGGAGCTCTACTTCCCCGCGGTGAACGAGCTCGTGGCCGCTTTCAACGCCCGCCTCCACAGCGAGCATAACGCTCTCACCGAGATGCGTCGCAACGAGGAGGCCTTCCTCCAGTCCATGACGAACCTCTCACACACGACGTACGCACACCGCTGACCTCGCTCTCCGGCTACGCGCAGCTCGCACAGGACTCGGGATCCGAAGAGGATCGGACCCGCTACCTCGCCATCATGCAGGAGCGGATCGCCCACCTTCAGGATCTCACCGAGAAGCTCTTCCTCTACCTTAAGCTCCAGGATGAGACGTACGAGATGGACCTCGAGCCCCTCGATGTCCGCGAGCTCCTCCTGCAGACGCTCCTCACGCGCATCACCGAGTTCGAAGCGGCCGGGGTCGAGCCCGACCTGGACATCCCCGAACTCCCCGTCATCGTCACCGCCGACCGCATGGCGCTCATCCGCATCTTCGAGAACCTCG
>CAYVBA010000095.1:0-2750 GCA_964448475.1 uncultured Coriobacteriales bacterium | reverse complement strand
TCATCACCGCAGGTAGATTACTGACCCGGAACAGAAGGACTCCCCGCACCTCCTAAGAGATACGGGGAGCCTCCTTACCAGATAGGTCGCGTCAGGCGGTCCTATTGGTCGTTGTCGCGGTCGAGCAGATGGCCTTCCGTGTCCACACGGTGACCCTCGGTGTCATACGTCAGTTCCTCATGCACGAAGCCGTCGGGGCTGACGAGAGGGATCGGAGTCGTGTCGACCTCGTCCAGGTTGTCGTCGTAGACGTAGTGGTTCGTCTCACGAGCGATCAGACCGGAGAGGGCTAGGATGGCGATCAGGTTCGGGATGGCCATGAGCGCGTTCAGCGTGTCAGCGACTTCCCAGACGACGGGCACGGAGCCCAGGACGCCGAGGAACGCTGCCAGGATGAAGACCGCACGGTAGGGCTTGAGAGCCTTCTTGCCCATCAGGTACTCAGCACCGCGCTCACCGTAGTAACCCCAACCGAGGATGGTGGAGAAAGCGAAGAGCGTGATACCGGCTACCAGGAGCGGCGTACCGAAGACGGGGATCTTGCTGAACGCGAGGGAGGTCAGCTCAGCACCGTTGCCGGAGAGAGCGTTGATGTCCGGGTGAGCCACGATGGTGGACACGAGGACCAGACCGGTGAGAGCACAGACCACGACGGTATCCCAGAAGGTACCGGACATGGAAACGAGTGCCTGACGAGCGGGGTTCTTGGTCTTGGCTGCTGCCGCGACGATGGGAGCGGAACCCATACCGGACTCGTTGGAGAACAGACCGCGAGCGATACCGTAACGAGCGGCGATGAGGATCGTGGATCCTACGAAACCACCACCGGCAGCGCGGGGGTTGAACGCGGCCTCGAAGATGAGCGCGAGCGCCTGACCCAGGTACGGACCGTTCATGATCAGGATGATGATGCAGCCGATCACATAGAAGATGACCATGAAGGGAACGAGTGCCTCACATACGCGGGCGATGGCCTTGACGCCACCGAAGATGACGAACGTGGCCAGGATCACGAGGACGATACCGGTCGCGACCTGTGGGATGTTGTAGTTCGTGTTGAGCGTGCTGGCGATGGCGTTGGACTGCACTGCAGCACCGATGCCGAACGCAGCGATAGCCGCGAAGAGTGCGAAGAGGACGGCCAGGAACTTACCGAGACCCTTGGACTTCATACCGCGCTCGAGTGCGTACATGGCACCACCGAGCATGGTTCCGTCCGCGGTGCGGACGCGGTACTTGACCGAGATGTAGGACTCAGCGTACTTGGTCGCGATACCGAAGACACCGGTGAGCCATACCCACAGAACGGCGCCCGGTCCTCCCAACGCGATAGCCGTACCGACACCGATGATGTTACCGGTACCGATGGTTGCTGCGAGAGCCGTGGTGAGAGCTCCGAACTGGCTCACGTCACCCGTGGATTCCTTATCCGGCGTGAAGGACAGCTTGATAGCCGTACCGATCTTGCGCTGGATGAACTTCGTGCGGACGGTCATGAACAGGTGCGTACCGAAGAGCAGGATGATCATGGGGGGACCCCAAAGGTACCCGTTGATGAAGCTGAAGAACGCAGTTACTGCTTCCATACACCCTCCTAGGACAATAGGAACCAACAGTGCCTGACGCGTTGCTGTGCCTTACTTCTGATCCGTCTTGCTGTGGGTAACCCGGAACGATACCAGCGGGTATAGCTCGAGGCTTTCACAATTATTTCACAATGCGATATGCGGAGTAAATACCTCGATGAATGGTATATCCACTGCTACCTATAAACCCTCGCATCTACCTACTTAGTTACATCTTGAGGCTCAGATTATGCGTCATGGCGAGAAGAACGAGCGGGCTATGCCTTCTGCGCGTGTATAGAGCTGCGGGATTCCCCCAGGAAGCACGGAAGGCCATGGATGCGCGCATCCATGGCCTTCCGGGACGTACACGTATGGTCGAGCGGGCGGATGGGACTTACATCATGCCCATGCCGGCACCACCGGCAGCTGCTGCGCTCAGCGCGTCAGCCAGCTCGTTGTCACTCTTGATGTCGGTGACCGTGGCTTCGGTAATGAGGATCAGAGCAGCGACGGAAGCCGCGTTCTGCAGTGCGCTCCTCGTGACCTTGACGGGGTCGAGGACGCCCATCTCGATGAGGTCGCCGTACTCACCCGTGGCGGAGTTCAGGCCTTCGCCCTTCTCGAGTCCACGGATCTTCTCGACCACCACGGAGCCTTCGTAACCGGCGTTCTGCGCGATGGTGGAGACGGGGGCGGTCAATGCCTTACGGATGATGTTGATACCGACTTCCTCGTCAGCATCCTTGGTCTCGATGGAGTCGAGTGCATCGGCGGCGTCCATGAGAGCCACGCCACCACCGGCGACGATACCCTCCTCGACGGCCGCGCGGGTCGCCTGGAGTGCGTCCTCGATGCGGTTCTTCTTCTCCTTGAGCTCGGTCTCGGTAGCAGCGCCCACCTTGATGACGGCCACACCACCGGAGAGCTTGGCGAGACGCTCCTGGAGCTTCTCACGGTCGAAATCGGAATCGGAGTGCTCGATCTCGGACTTGATCTGGTCGACGCGCGCCTGGATCGTATCCTTCTCGCCCGCGCCGTCCACGATGACGGTGGCATCCTTGCTCACGCGGACGCTCTTAGCGCGGCCGAGCATGTCGATCGTGGCATCCGCCAGCTTGACGCCGAGCTCGCTCATGACGACCTCGCCCCCCGTGACGGCCGCGATGTCCTCGAGCATGCGCT
>CAYVBA010000094.1:0-2867 GCA_964448475.1 uncultured Coriobacteriales bacterium | reverse complement strand
CCGACCCGCTGCGCCCTCGACCGGAGCAAGGTCTGCTGGGCATCCGCAAAGCACTCGGCCTCTTCATAAACCTACGTCCCATCAGGATATTCGACGCACTGAAGGATGCGAGCACGCTGCGCCCCGAAGTACTCGATGGCGTGGACATGCTCATCGTGCGCGAACTCACCGGTGGTCTCTACTTCGGTGAGCGGGCTCGTAAGGATGCGTTCGAGGGTGCCGGCGTGGATGGCGCTCCCGGCCGTATGGCATACGACACGATGATCTACCACGAGTTCGAGGTGGAGCGCATCGTTCGCTGGGCATGCGAAGCGGCAGCTAAGCGCCGCGGCATCGTGCACTCGGTGGACAAGGCGAACGTCTTGGAATCCGGTCGGCTCTGGCGAGAAGTCGCTCATGAGGTCGCAGCGGAGTTCGATGGCGTCGAGATGATCGACCAACTGGTGGATAACACGGCCATGCAGCTGGTGAACGCACCATCTCAGTTCGACGTCATCGTGACCGAAAACACCTTCGGCGACATCCTCTCCGATGAGGCGTCCATGCTGACGGGTTCACTCGGGATGCTCGCATCGGCTTCCTTGGGAACGAGCACTGCGTTATACGAGCCGAGTCACGGCTCTGCACCTGACATCGCGGGTAGAGGAATCGCCAATCCTCTCGCCCAGATACTCTCCGTGGAGCTCATGCTCCGCTACAGCTTCGACATGGACGACGCAGCAGATGATCTCTCCCGCGCTATCGAGGCGGTCCTCGATGAGGGGTGGCGTACGGGAGACATAGCTGGTGCTGACACCCCGCAGGACAAGGTGGTAGGCACAGCGCAGATGGGTGACTTGGTGGTCAGCCATCTCTGAGGAGTGGGAAGGAGCTCGGCCGTGATAGAGATCTACGATTCCACCTTGCGTGACGGAACCCAAGGTGAAGGTGTGTCGGTGACGGTTGATGACAAGCTGGAGATAGCTCGTCGTCTGGACGCACTGGGCATCCATTACATCGAAGGCGGCTACCCCGGCTCCAACCCCAAGGACATCGAGTTCTTCCGCCGCGCCAAGACGGAGCTCGAGCTCAAGAACGCGCAGCTCGCTGCTTTCGGCTCCACATGCCGGAAGGATACGCTCGCCAAGGACGATGCAGGGATCGCAGCGATCCTGGATGCCGAGACACCCGTGGTCACCATCTTCGCCAAGTCATGGGATGCACAAGTGCTCCATGCGCTGCGCACCACGCTCGAAGAGAACCTGCGCATGATCTCCGACTCGGTCTCGCACATCAAGAACGCCGGTAGGAAGCTCTACTTCGACGCCGAGCACTTCTACGACGGCTATGAAGCCAACCCTGAGTACGCCATCCAGACGCTGCAGGCAGCGGTCGATGCTGGTGCTGATGGTCTCGTGCTCTGCGAGACGAATGGCGGTTGGCTCCCTCATCAGGTCCATGAGGTGACGCGCATCGTGAAGGAACGCTTCCCCGATACGCTCATCGGCGTGCACGTACACAACGATTCCGGATGCGGCGTAGCGAACTCAGTAGAAGGTGTCCGAGCAGGCGCGACCCACGTACAAGGCACCATGAACGGAGTGGGCGAGCGCGTAGGCAATGCCGACCTCACCACGATCATCCCGAACTTGGAACTCAAGCTGGGACTGGATTGCATCGGGCCAGAGAACCTAACGGCACTCACGTCATCCGCGCATGCCATAGCGCAGCTCCTGAACCTCCCACTCGACACACACCATCCGTACGTAGGAACCTCAGCTTTCACGCACAAGGCTGGCATGCACACCTCGGCCATCGCGCGTATGCCCGAGGCCTACAATCACATCAAGCCCGACCTTGTGGGCAACTTGGCCCGCATGGTCGTCTCCGAGCTGGCCGGTAAGGCCTCCCTCGCTTCGAAGGCTGCTGAACTGGGCTTCGACATCTCCGACCGCACCGATGTCATGGATCGCGTGCTCGAGGACGTCAAGCAGCGCGAGTACGAGGGTTATTCGTACGAAGTGGCCGACGGGTCTCTCGCCCTCATAATCCGCGACCGCATGGGGCTGGGCGAGAAGCACTTCACACTCGAGAGCTTCCGCGTCATCTCCGAGATGCGTGAGGACGGCCGCATGATGACCGAGGCCACCATCAAGGTGTACGTGGACAACGAGCGCTTCGTGGCGACGGCTGAAGGTAACGGTCCGGTCAACGCGCTGGACAAAGCTCTGCGTATGGCCATCACCAAGTTCTATCCGGCCATCGAGGACTACGAGCTGACGGACTACAAGGTCCGCGTTCTGGACGAGAGCTCCGGCACGGATGCCACGACCCGCGTCATCATCACGACGACCGACCACGAGGAGACATCCAATTGGTCGACGATCGGCGTGTCGGAGAACGTCATCGAGGCATCGTGGTTCGCGCTCGTGGATTCGATCGAGTACGGACTGTCGCGCGCAGCACACGATCAGTGATCGGCTGAATTCTCAGCGAGTCCGAGGTGGTCCTTCAGGATCTCCAGTGCGTGAACGTATCCCGAGATACCTTCACCTTTGACGGTGGCCACGCAGATATCGCGCACGTAGGAGATCCGACGATACTCCTCACGGGTGTCCGGGTCGGAGATATGCACTTCGACTGCGGGGATGTTGACAGCCGCGAGCGCGTCGGGGATAGCGATGCTCGTGTGCGTGTAGGCAGCAGGGTTGATGATGATGCCCTCGAAGTCACCTCGGGCTTGCTGGATGACATCCACGATCTCACCCTCGCTGTTGGACTGGAAGAAGCTCACGTCCACACCCAGCGTCTGCGCGCATGCTTCGACCATGGAGATGAGATCGGCATAGGTGGCTGTACCGTAGATCTCAGGTTCGCGGAAGCCGAGT
>CAYVBA010000093.1:0-2876 GCA_964448475.1 uncultured Coriobacteriales bacterium | reverse complement strand
GGACTCCCGTTCGGCGCGATCGGGCCCACGACCGCCTCCCGTATGGACGCCATCACACCGCGTCTGCTGGATGCCGGAGTCGCTGCTACTATCGGCAAGGGCATGCGTTCGACCGAGGTCGCTGTGGCATGTGCGCGTAATCGAGCACCGTACTTCGCTGCGGTCGGGGGAGCGGCGGCCCTTCTCGCCCGGCATATCGCCACGAGTGAGATCATCGCTTGGCCTGAGTTGGGCACGGAAGCGCTCAGGCGTGTGTGGGTCGAGGGCTTGCCCGTCTACGTCGCCATCGATGCACGCGGCGCCGATCTCTACCGCGAAATAGCCGAGAGGAGCAGCCGGTGACGAGAGCAGAGACCCGAGGGCGGTTCATCACGTTCGAAGGCGCTGACGGTGTGGGGAAGTCCACGCAGATCGCAGCATTCACGGAACGGCTCGCGTCCGAAGGTGCGGATGTGCTTACCGTGCGCGAGCCGGGTGGTACCAGGATCGGGGAGCGGATCCGCGATCTGCTGCTCGATGCCAAGAACGCGGAGATGACTGACACCACCGAACTGCTCCTTTACGAAGCAGCCCGTGCACAGATCGTAGCTGAGGTCATCATGCCTGCTCTCGAGGCTGGAACGACGGTCGTGTGCGACCGGTTCTACGATTCCACGACGGCGTACCAGAGCTTCGGGCGCGGCATTGATCGTGCTACGGTGGATCTCCTCAACGCGATCGGTTCGGCGGGGCTGACACCTGATCTGACGATCCTGCTTGATATGCCTACGGATTCCTCTTACGAACGCGCCACGCGCGAGACGGCCGACCGCCTCGAAGCCGCCGGCCTCGACTTCCAGCAGCGTGTGTGCGATGGGTTCCGCGCGCTCGCCTTCGAGCAGCCTGAGCGCATCGTGCTCGTGGATGCATCCGGCACACCGGAGGACGTAGCAGCTCGCGTGTGGGGGATCTACACGTCACACCGGGGCGAGAAGGACGTGACCCGATGACTGAGCTCCCTGTCTTCTCGCGCATCAAAGGCCAGCCACGTGTCCGCAAGTTCCTTTCGGCAGCGGTCGAGGGCAAGCGTGTGTCGCAAGGCTTCCTCTTCGTTGGGCCGGTGGGGTCAGGCAAGGTCACTGCCGCTTACGCTCTTGCGCAAGCACTCATCTGCCCCGATGGAGGGTGTGGGGAGTGCGACCATTGCATCCGCATGAAGCGCCGCACTCATCCGGATGTGCAGTTCATCGAACCCGAAGGAGCGAGCGGTTACCTCGCTCAGCAGATACGTGATGTAGTCGAGGACGTGGACATGCGTCCGCTCCGGGCGGATCGGAAGATCTACATCCTCGACAGGATCGAGCACCTGAACGGCGTCCCTGCCAACGCGCTCCTGAAGACCCTCGAGGAGCCGCCGGCAGATGCCACCTTCATCCTTCTCGCCACCTCACAGGACGTGGTGCTGGAGACGATCGTGAGCAGGTGCCAGGTTGTGCCGTTCCGCTCCATCCCTCGTTCGGAGGCAGTAGCCATTCTCATGGAGGAGACGGGGAAGCAGGAGGCCATGTGCAGCGCTGCTCTGGCGGCTACAGAAGGGTCGCTCGAGCGGGCGCGGAGTTTCGTGCTCTCGCCCACGCGGCTCGATATGCGCTCGGAGACGCTCCGCATCCTGGATGGTGTGATCTGCGGAGATGAGCTTGATGTGCTCGATCACGCGAAGGCGCTCGTGACGGCTGCGAAGTCACCGCTATCGGATGTACGCTCGGTGCAGGAGGCACTGCTCGAGAAGAACGAGGAGTTCCTCACCCGTGGAGCGCTCAAGGACTTGGAGAAGCGCCAGAAGCGCGAGCTCACGGCGAGCGAACGTGCTGGTATGATGGAAGTTCTTGCGATCATCAAATCGTGGCTGCGCGATTGCCTCTCCCACACGGTGGGGAATACGGAGCTCGTGGTCAACGAAGACGCACGCGAGAGCATCAAACGAAGTGCGCGTGGATCCACGGTGGGCGGCATAACCCATGCGATCAGCTCGGTGGATCGGGCGCGCAACGCTATAGAACGTAACGTTTCACCCCAGCTGGCCCTCGAGGTCATGCTCTTCGATATCAGAGAGGATTTCACATGCCCCATGTCATACCGGTGAGATTCAGGTATGCGGGCCAGGATCTGTGGTTCGACCCTCAGGACATAGAGATCCGGGAAGGCGATCACGTCATCGTCTCGACGGAACGCGGTACGGAGATCGGTCTTGTATCGGCCGATCCGTTCGTCGCAGAGGATTCCCAGCTTCCGGATAGCCCGCTCAAACCCGTGCTCAGAGTGGCCGATGAGGCGGATCTGGAGCGTGCCGACCTTCTCGCCCAGAAAGGCGAAGAAGCCATCGACGACTTCCGCGCCATGGTGGAGAAGTTCCAGCTGGACATGAAGCCCGTGGGTGTCGAGTACCTCTTCGGGGACGAGAAGATCGTGTTCTACTTCGCCGCCGAGGAACGCGTGGACTTCCGAGACCTTGTGCGCGAGTTGGCAAGCCGGTTCCAGAACCGTGTGGATATGCGCCAGATCGGCGTCCGTGATGAAGCGAAACTCGTGGGTGGTGTAGCTACCTGCGGCCAGGAGCTCTGCTGCAAGCGTTTCATGACGGAGTTCGCACCGGTCTCCATCCGAATGGCCAAGGAGCAGGATCTGCCGCTCAATCCCTCGAAGATCTCGGGCGTGTGCGGCCGCCTCATGTGCTGCCTGCGCTACGAATTCGAGGCGTACAAGGACTTCAAGCAGCGTGCGCCCAAGCGCAACGCCACGATTGAGACCCCCTTCGGCCTCGCTAAGGTCACTCACATGGACACCCCGCGCGAAGTCATCACGCTACGCTTGGAGAACGGCAAGTCCATGAGCATCCC
>CAYVBA010000092.1:0-3035 GCA_964448475.1 uncultured Coriobacteriales bacterium | reverse complement strand
GCCATGACACGGTGGGTATCGATCTCGTAGCCATGTGTGCGAACGACGTCGCGGTAGCCGGCGCCGAGCCGCTGTTCTTCCTGGATTACATAGCCATCGGTAAGTTGACGAGCGAGAAGGCCGAAGCCCTTGTATCCGGTGTGGCTGAAGGGTGTCGTCAGGCCGGTTGTTCGCTGGTCGGCGGCGAGATGGCTGAACACCCCGGCGTTATGGATCCCGATGATTACGACCTCTCCGGTTTCTGCGTGGGTCTCGTGGACCGCGCAGCCATGCTGGACAAGGAGGACGTACAGGCGGGTGATCGCATCCTGGGTCTGGCATCCACCGGCGTCCACTCCAACGGATTCTCACTGGTCAGGCGTGTATGTCTGATCGAGGGTGATGACGAGGCGAGCCGTGCTGCTCTGGAGGAGAAGCCCGAGGAGCTCGGTGGAACGACGCTGGGCGAGGCGCTCCTCGAACCCACCCGGATCTACGCTAAGACGATCGCCGGGGCCCTGGAGGCCGGTGTGCCGATCGTCTCCGTGGCTCACATCACCGGTGGTGGCATCACCGAGAACCTCGATCGCGTCCTCACTTCGCGCGTGGATGCCGTGGTGGACCGCGACTCGTGGGACATCCCACCCGTGATCGAGCACGTGGTGGCTCGCGGCAACATGTCACGCGATGATGCGTACTGCACCTTTAACATGGGCGTTGGTATGGCTGTCATCTGCCGCGAAGCAGATGTCGACGAGGTCACCAGCGCGCTCACCGTTGCGGGCGAGAAGGTATTCCCCATAGGTGAGATCGTGGAAGGTACCGGGAAGGTGCGCTACCGATGAGCATCAAATTGGGCGTCCTCATCTCAGGGAGCGGCACCAATCTACAGGCCATCATGGACGCGATAGCCGCAGGTGACCTGGATGCCACGATAGAGATCGTCATCTCCAGCAGGGAGAGCGCCAAGGGCCTCGCTCGTGCTCAGGAAGCGGGGATCCAGACGCTCTCGCTCACGCCGGCGCTCTACGAGAAGGACCCCATCATGGCCGATGAGGTCATAGCGACGGAGCTCCATTCCCGCGGGGTGGATTACGTCATCATGGCCGGCTACATGCGTATGGTGCGCGAACCTATCCTGCTGGCGTTCCCCGACCGTGTGGTGAACCTGCATCCCGCGTTGTTGCCGTCGTTCCCCGGCGCTCGTGCTATAGAGGAAGCGTGGCTCCGTGGCGTGAAGGTGACGGGAGTCACCGTGCACTTCGCCAACGCGCAGTACGACGAAGGCCCCATCATCGCTCAGCGTCCGGTCACCGTGGATGAAGGCATGACGCTCACCGAGCTGGAGGAAGCCATCCATGCGGTGGAGCATGAGCTCTATCCCGAGGTGATCCAACTCCTCGCTGAAGGACGCGTGGAAGTGGAAGCGGATAGGACCGTCAGTATCTCGGAGTGATGTACGTTCGCCCGAGTCGTCCGATCAGGCCGTACCTTCTCGCCCTCCCCGGGTATACGAACCAGAAGAACAGCTGGTATCCGTACTCGTAGGAAGGGTTCGATATGTGGAATCACGTAGGCTTCCCTTATCAGGATGGCATGTGGGCAGTGAAGCTCCCTCACGGTGTCGATGAATACGAGATCAAGATCGTAGGCCGCGAAGAGGATCTCAAGGACTTCGAGGACGAAGAGGGCGCTGAGGTCTTCGCGCTCACCAACGTCTGCTGGAAGCCGCTCCCCAAGGAATAAGCGCGTGGCACGCAGTACATGACGCGAGCGCTCTGTGAAACGGCTCGCGATGTGAGAAAGCCGCTCCCTCCGATCGAGGAAGCGGCTTTCGTGTTCCTGCCTTCGGTACGGAGCTTACGCGTTAGCCTTGCGCTGGTCCGACTTGTTCTTCATGACCGATGCGATGACGGTGACGATGATCGTGCCCAGGATGAACAGGACCGAACCGATCGTGGACGGCTCAGAGATGAACATGAGCATGTCGTAGCCGTGGAAGGCGTGCAGGATCAGCTTCAGACCGATGTAGCCCAGGATGATGGCGAGGCCGAAGTGCAGGTACACGAGGCGCTCCAGTAGACCATCCACCAGGAAGTAGAGCTGACGAAGACCGAGCAGCGCGAACGCGTTAGCTGCGAAGACGATGAACGGCTCCTTGGTGAGACCGTAGATAGCGGGGATCGAGTCCAGCGCGAACATGAGGTCGATCGAACCGATGGACACGATGCACAGGAGCAGCGGCGTGATCCACGTCTTACCCTTGCGCTTCACGAACATGTCCTGACCCACGTAGTCATCGGTCACGGGGAAGCGCTTGGAGATGATCCGGGCGAGAAGACCGGGCTCGTACGCTTCTTCCACATGAGGAGCGTTCGGATCGACCTTC
Source organism: uncultured Coriobacteriales bacterium (assembly GCA_964448475.1). GTDB lineage: Bacteria > Actinomycetota > Coriobacteriia > Coriobacteriales > CAYVBA01 > CAYVBA01. Next base: position 667 of record CAYVBA010000092.1, on the reverse strand, counting down.
AGTTCGTCCACGCCGTCCTTCAGCTGTGAGAACGCTACCCAGAGCATCCATGCACCGAAGATGAAGAAGACCCAGACGAAACGCTCGATGAGAGCAGCACCTGCGAGGATGAAGATGAGACGCAGGACGAGAGCGATGATGATCCCCCACATCAGTACCTTCTGCTGGTATTGGCGGGGGACTTTGAAGCCGGCGATGATGATGATGAACACGAAGATGTTATCCAGTGACAACGCTTTCTCCGTGATGTAGCCCGCGAAGTACTCCGTTGCGAACTGCGGGCTATGGCGGAAGTACATGAGGATGCCGAAGAGGATGGCGATCCCGATGTAGAACGCGGACCAGATGGCCGCTTCCTTGATGGTGGGCTCATGCGGCTTGCGGACGTGACCCAGCAGATCCCACAGGATCATGGCGACGATGATAGCGCCGAGGGCGATCCACTCCCAGGAGTGGACGACCATACCCTCCGCTACTGCAGCGGTATCCGTAACCGCTTGAGCTGCGGTCGAAGTTGCCAACGTTACGATGGATGTGAGCATCTCGATCCTTTTCCGGTACGGGTTCTTCTATGTACCGGAGGTCTCTTCCCGCCTGTGGCAGGCCACGACCCGGACTTCCGTCGTATTGACGGGTCGATGTTGTGTGGGAATACTCCCCTCCGAAA
>CAYVBA010000091.1:0-3075 GCA_964448475.1 uncultured Coriobacteriales bacterium | reverse complement strand
TATAGGAGCGCTCTCTGAGTCGCTTCAGCTCCACTCGGCCGTGATATCGGCTTCGAGTTCGACGGATCCCGCCACGAGCTTGAGGATCCGTTGGTTCGTGCTGCCACGGTACGTAGCGCTCGGGTCACGGTGGGCGAGAAGGAACGGCCCGTCCACGAGTACATCCGTCTCACGCAGCAAGTCCGATATGCCTGCGTCCTTCTCGCCCAGACGGAGGAGCGCCTCATACGTGTAGCCGGTGTAGGTCATGACGTCGCGGCCCAGCTCATGCGCCGTGCGCGCGACCGCAGCCAGCGGCGACGCCTGCAGGAACGGCTCGCCGCCCGAGAGCGTCAAGCCCGCCAGGTGAGGCGCTGATGCCGTGAAGCGGTGTTGCAGGTCAGCAACCGTGTACGGAGTGCCCCACTCGAGCGGATGCGTCTTCGGGTTATGGCAGCCCTCGCAATCGTGGAAACAGCCTTGCGCGAAGATGGCCATACGGAAGCCGGGGCCGTCCGTGGTGGAGTCCTCGACGATCCCGGCCACCCTCACGGTTCGCTCATCCATCAGCGCTTCATGCCGTGCTTCACACGGTCGTGCTCCTCGGCGCGCTTGCCGTCGTTGAAGCGATCCGTCGTGCCCACGAGGTAGCCCGTGATGCGACGGATGCGTTGGAAGGGGACGCCGTCCTCCTCGCGACGAGTGCAGCCGGGGCATACCTCGTCTATCACGCCGGTGTATCCGCAGACGGGATCGCGGTCCACGGGGTGATTGACCGAACCGTACCCCACGCCCTGCTCATGCATGTAGCGGACGATGGCCTCGAACGCCTCGAGGTTCTTGGTGCTGTCACCGTCCAGCTCCACGTACGAGATGTGACCGGCGTTCGTGAACGCATGATACGGCGCTTCGAGCGCGATCTTCTGGAACGCCGAGATCGGATGATGAACCGGTACATGGAACGAGTTGGTGTAGTACTCACGATCCGTCACGCCGGGGATGCTGCCGTAGCGCTCCCGATCCATCTTTACGAATCGGCCGCTCAGGCCCTCCGCCGGTGTGGCGAGAAGGGTGAAGTTGAGCCCCGTGTCACGTGAGTACCGGTCGCAGCGTTCGCGCATGTGCTCCACGATGGCGAGCCCTAGCTCCTGGCTGGCTTCGCTCTCACCGTGGTGCTTGCCGGTGAGCGCCTTGAGCGTCTCAGCCAGACCGATGAACCCGATGCTGAGCGTGCCGTGCTTGAGGACTTCCCCGACCTTCTCGTCCATCCCGAGCTTCTCGGAATCGAGCCAGATGCCTTGACCCATGAGGAAGGGGTAGTTGCGGACCGTCTTCTCGGACTGGATCTTGAGGCGGTGGAGGAGCTGGCGCACCACGAGATCCATCGTGGCGTCGAGCTCGCGATAGAAGGTATCCAGGTCTGCGCGCGCTTCGATCCCGATGCGCGGCAGGTTGAGGGACGTGAAGCTCAGGTTGCCGCGACCGCACGTGACCTCGCGATCGCGGTCGTTGACGTTGGCCATGACGCGGGTGCGGCACCCCATGTACGCGACCTCGGAATCGTAATCACCTTCGCGGTAGTACTGCGCGTTGAACGGGGCGTCCAGGAAGCTGAAGTTGGGGAAGAGCCGCTTGGCCGAGGTAGCTATGGCCTGCTTGAAGAGGTCGTAGTTGGGGTCTTCGGGATCCAGGTTGATGCCTTGCTTCGTCTTGAAGATCTGCACGGGGAAGATGGGGGTCTCACCGTTACCGAGGCCGTCTTCCGTGGCTTTCAGGAGCATGCGGGTGACGAGACGACCGGCGGGCGTGGTGTCCGTCCCGTAGTTCACGGAGCTGAACGGCACCTGCGCACCCGCGCGCGAGTTCATGGTATTGAGGTTGTGCACCATGGCTTGCATGGCTTGATAGGTGTCGCGCTCCACTCGAGCGAGGGCAGCGTCCGTCACGAGGCGCACGAGGTTCCGGCGAGCGGTCTCGTCGGCGATGTGGATAGGGGAGTCCTCCGGCTGCTCCGAGAGGTAAGCAGCGAGCTCACGGGACACCGCTTCCGCTTCATCCAAGGAGACCTCCACGGAGAGGGAGTCGCGTGTCTTCTCGCCCGACTGACGAGCCTCCTCCAGTGAAAGACCGCAGGTCAGAGCATACGCTTGCGAGAGCGCGTCCACCCACGCCTTACGGTAGGAGACGTTCACGCCGGGAGCCATCGCGTAGTCGAAGTGGGGGATGGACTGGCCGCCGTGCATCTCGTTCTGGTTGGCCTGGATGGCTATGCACGCGAGCGCCGCGTAGCTCTGGATGCTCTGCGGCTTGCGCAGGTAGCCGTGTCCGGTGGAGAAGCCGCCTTCGAAGAGCTTCAGCAGATCGATCTGACAGCAGGTCTCCGTCAGCATGTAGAAATCCTTGTCGTGGATGTGGATGCGCCCCTCGCGATGAGCAGCGGCCATGTCCTTCGGCAGGATGTATTCGTCCACGAAGTACTTCGAGCCCTCCGACCCGTACTTGAGCATGGTGCCCATGGAGCTGTCCGCGTCAATGTTCGCGTTCTCCCGCTTGAGGTCAGCCGCATCCGAGCTGGCGAACGTGACCTCCTTGAAGATGGACATGAGGCTCTGCTCGGACTCACGCCGCTTGGTGTGCTCCGCGCGGTAGATGATGTAGGCCTTGGCCGTCTGCAGGGCACCGGCGCGGATGAGCATCTCCTCCACGAGGTCCTGGATCTGCTCCACGGTAGGCGTCAGACCTGCGGGGATCTCCATGATGACCCAGTCGGTCACCTCATCCAGCCGCTCATCCGACAGAGGCTCGAACGGGATCTGCAGATTGGCCTTCCGCATGGCCTCGCGGATCTTGTACCGGTCGAACGGCATCTGCGACCCATCCCGCTTGTAGATGGATCGAGGCGTAGCGAGCTGCCTCCGTCGTGCGTTCGGGCGAGAAACCCGTGCGGTCACCGGGACGTCCGCGTCAGTAGATGGTTGGGCCTTGGTGAGTAGCTCGTGAGTCTCTGGTGTCATGATCATCCTTAGTGAGAAGAGCGGAGCGTGGGTGTGACCTGCAGTTATCGAAGAACCCGCAGGACACAATATCTTGCGGTCC
>CAYVBA010000090.1:0-3173 GCA_964448475.1 uncultured Coriobacteriales bacterium | reverse complement strand
CATGATTCGCTCATCGATGATTGGCGTGACTTCATGACGTCACCGGTGAGCGATAAATCGATCTACGACTTCCTGTCCGTCATAGCCGTGGCGGAGGAGAGGGGTACCGATGAGTGACGTGGATAGAGAACGTTATAAAGCGGCAGCCGAGTTCCATGGGCATTTCGGTCCGGGCTTGGCCATCGGATACCGCATCTGCCAGGAAGCACTCGAGCGCTTCGACCTCACCTGGGACGAGGCTGGCGCGATCAACGCCATCACTGAGACCATGTCCTGCCCGGCCGATTCGATCCAACACCTGTTGGGGGCCACCTTCGGCAAAGGACGTCTACTCCACCTGAACACGGGGAAACAGGCTTTCTCGTTCTACAACAGGGACACGGGTGAGTCATTCCGCTGTCTCTTCACAGGACGCCGACCTGAGGAACTGGACCGCAAGGGGTGGGAGAACAGGATCCTCACAGCTCCCTTCGAGGAGCTCTTCGAGGTCATCACCCCTGCTCGCCTGGAATTCCCCGAGCTTCCGCGTTTCTTCCCGGACGAGACCTGTGCAGACTGCGGCGAGGGCATGTCACCTCTGCGGGCTCTGGACCGCGAGGATGGGGAACGTATCTGCTACGAATGCGGACTCCGGGAGGGCGTGATCGCCCACCCGTGGTGACGGGAGGACGACCATGCACAGGACCATCCATCTGGCCGGCGGCTGTTTCTGGGGACTCGAACACTTCTACTCGGTGTTGCCCGGTGTGGTGAGCGCCACATCAGGCTATGCGAACTCGGACGTCGCGGACCCCACCTACCGCCAGGTCTGCACCGGAACGACCGGTGCCACGGAGGCTGTCCAGGTGGACTACGACCCCGAGCTCATAGCTCTCGAGGATCTGCTCCTCTGGTTCTTCGAGGTCGTGGATACCTCGCAGAAGGACCGCCAAGGCAACGACATCGGCACGCAGTACCGCAACGGGATCTATTGGTCGGACCCTGCGGACGAGAAGACCGTGCGTGCATTCGTCGAGCAGCAGACTCAGAAGTCAGAAAAGCCCATCGTCACCGAGCTCATGCCACTTCAGAACTTCACGCCAGCGGAGGAATATCACCAGCAGTATCTCGTGAAGAACCCTGGCGGCTACTGCCATATCCCCACGCAAGCGGTGGAGCGAGCGAAACAATGGGTTCCGGAGTCGGGCTACATCCTGAGGGAATCCGGAACGGAACGGCCCTTCACAGGTGTGTTCGACGACCATGATAAGCGCGGTATCTACGTGGACATCGTCACAGGTGAGCCGCTCTTCTCGTCAGCGGATAAGTTCGATGCAGGCTGTGGGTGGCCGGCGTTCTCGAAGCCCATCACCAAGCGTGTCGTGACCGAGAAGCTCGACAGGAGCCACGGCATGGTGCGGACGGAAGTGCGCACGGCCGGATCCGACGGTCACCTGGGTCACGTCTTCACGGACGGACCGGTAGACCGCGGAGGGCTGAGGTACTGCATCAACTCGGCAGCGCTGGCGTTCGTGCCTGAGGAGCGCATGGCTGCTGCCGGTTACGGGGAGTACCTCGACTCGCTCTGAGACTCAGAGCAGGCTGCCACCTCAACTGGATCCCGATCCCGCTGTGCAGGAATAGCACACGGGGTTCGTGATGATGCGCCGTGAGCCGATCGGCCTCGTCTCGATGTCGTGGATGGTGGCGTCACGACCATCCAGCTGGATGGGTAACCCCACCGCATGATTCGCTTCGCAATCGTAGAGGCGACCATCGTAGTCCACGGACACCTGGTCGAGGCACATCATGTGGGGGAGCGTCTCAGCGTTGAAGCTCTCAGCCAACAGCTGTTGATACGAATCCAGCTCACCTGACTCCACCAACACATCCGCGAACCGCCCGAGCGGGAAGTTGTTGAACGCGAGCACCTCATGGAACCGGATGCCCAGCTCCTGGGTGAGGATCCGCTCGTACTCCTCCTGTAGTCGCTCCTGAGGTTCGGGAAGCCGAGGGCCGTCCACGGTGTGCGCGAGGTCGAGCACCTTGTTCGGCTCGATCCCGTACCCGATCCCGTTCAGTTCGCGCATCACATCGATCACGCGCTCGAACACCCCGACACCTCGTTGGTCGTCGGTTCCAGGAGCAACGGGGCTCGGCAACGAGGCGATGATCCGCGGTTCCGTTCCAGCGAGCACTTCCAGGAGCTGCGCGTACCGTTCCGTTCCGAGTAGCGTGAGATTGGTCCGCACCAACACGTTCCCGAGTGCCGACGCCTCATGCAGCAACCACTCGAAATCAGGATGCAGCTCGGGTGACCCGCCCGTGATGTCGAACGTCTCGAATCCACCGGCTTCGAACGCACGCAGGCATGACTCCATGACGGAGCGGCTCATCTGCTCGGGACTGTCAGGTTCGCATTCCAGGAAGCAATGAGTGCACTGCAGATTGCATGCGTAGGTGATGTTCATCTGAAGTACGGATGGCCGCTCCACCGAACGCAGTGCGCGCGAGTCACCCAGTCGTTCGTGGAAGGGAGTGATCCCCACGCGTTCCGCTGAATCCAGTAGAAGTGTCAGATCCCCGTCCTTCTCGCCCGCATGATGGTGATGCGAAGACATCGTCCTCCTCGGATACGGATGATGCACGGGGTACACCGTAACCCACCAGCGCGCCGAGGCATCCGGAAACGGCTATGCATCAGGTGATATCGTGGAATCCCCGGGTTACCGTTAGAATAACCCCTTATGGATATCACAGCTTGAAGACTGCTCATCCCCGCAGGGGAGATTGGATTGATATGGCACAGATGGATCTCACGTTCGTGCATGCGCCGTCGGTGTACGACTTCCGCGAGAAGGGTGCGTTCTTCGGACCGGTATCTGACATGGTCCCGTCCACGCCAATCTTCGAGATGTACCCGCTCGGCCTCACCACGCTGGGTGAATATATGGAGCGCCACGGCATCCGCGTGAAGCTCTTCAACCTGGCGGGCATGATGTTGCATAAGCCGGGATTCGATGTCGAGAAGAACCTGGCGCGCCTCGACTCACGCGCGTTCGGGGTGGACCTCCACTGGATGCCGCACTGCCATGGTGCAATAGAAGTGGCAAAGCTGCTCAAGAAGCTGCATCCGGACAAGAAGGTCATCATGGGTGGTCTCTCGTCGACCATCTACCACGAGGAGATCATGG
>CAYVBA010000089.1:0-3237 GCA_964448475.1 uncultured Coriobacteriales bacterium | reverse complement strand
CCCTCGAAGTACAGGAACGTCCGTCTCCCGCGCACCATGATGGTGTAGCGGATCCCCGTGCCTCCTGCCTTCAGCGAGGCAGCGCGCCGAGCACCCTCCACCCGATCTATCTCGAAGACACGACCGTCCTCCCACGTGATGCTCAAGGGCGTCACCTTGCCCTCAGGGGAGAACTCGGCCGTCACCTCCACGTATCTTCGTCTCACGCCGTGCGGCGCGTTCTTCTCGCCCTCCATCACCATCACCTATGGAAGTAGCTGACGGGGTAGACCACGTTGTCCGACTTGATATCCAGATGCGAGAGCTGCTCATCACCCAGCGAAGCCGCGCGGTGCACCGCCTTGTTCCCGAAGCGTCTGCGGAGTTCATCTATGGTCTGATCCAGGCATTCCAGTTTGGCGCGATGCTCTTCATCACCGAACATGTCCAACTGCAGCGGTGTGCTGGCATCGATCAGATCAGCTGCCCGCACACCCAGTGATCTGAGGGGGCGTGTGCCGTCCAGCGGTTCATAGCGGGCGAGAAGGTCGTAGGCCGTCTGAGCGATCTCATCCGTGATACAGGACGGGCGGGGCAGCTTCACTTGGCGGCTGTATCCCATGAGCTGGGAGTCCCGCGCGCTCACCACCACGGTGCGCGCTTTGGCGTGGTGCTCCCGGAGCCGCTGTGCCACGGATTCTGCCAGTAGGAACATGAGCACCTTGATCTCATCGGCATCTGCCAGATCCCGGGGAGCGGTGAGGCTGTTGCCTATGGTCTTCACCTCGTAGAGGACGTCGTTCTTCTCAGGCACGAAGGCCTTCACGGCCGTGGAGTCCTCGCCACGGGCGAACATCTGCAGCGTGGTGCCCATCTTGCCCAGGCGGCGCGCCAGCATATCAGGATCCGCACAGGCCAGGTCACCTATGGTGTGGATGGCCCACTTCTCCAGCTTGCGGCGTGTGGCTCTTCCTACGTAGAGGAGCTCATCCACGGGAGCAGGCCAGATGATGTCCTGGTAGTTCTCGGGCGTGATGGCGGTGATGCCATCGGGTTTGCGGTAGTCGCTCCCGAACTTGGAGAAGATCTTGTTCCAGCTGATGCCTATGCTCACCGTGAGTCCCAGCTCCGACTTGATCCGGTTGCTGATCTCACACACCATGCGCTCCACGTCTCCACCCCAGAGATGGGCGGAGTCAGTGATGTCCAGCCACGCCTCGTCCAGCCCGAAGGGCTCCACCAGATCCGTGTACTCGTAGTAGATGGCGCGAGCCATGGCGGAGTAGCGCATGTACAGCTTGTAATCAGGGGGTATGACCACGAGGTCAGGACACTTCTGCCGAGCTTGCCAGAGCGCCTCCGCCGTCTTGATCCGGTAGCGCTTTGCCAGTTGGTTCTTGGCCAGCACGATGCCGTGACGCAGTTCCTCATGCCCGCCCACGACCACGGGTTTGTCACGGATCTCCGGACGCTCGGCGCACTCCACGGAGGCGTAGAAGCCGTTCATATCACTATGGAGGATGATCCGATCGGTCCGCATGAGCGCCGCCTCTCTCGAACAGGTGTTCGTATCATGACGGGTTAGACACTACCCGTCAAGGCGGACACCAATGCGCCGGCGGTCTGCGTGGATCAGGAGCTCCGCGTGACCCTCCACGTGATGTAAGTGAGGGGGGCGAGGTAGCTCTCAGGCTCGTGAGCTGCGACTTCCTCGTGAAGGCTGCGCGTCCAAGTGCTCAGATGCTCGACCATGAAACGTTCCAGGATCTCCAGGTCGGCAGCTGCGGTGAGCTCGTCCTTGGTACGCGAGATGCGATCGGCCAGCACGCTCACGAACGACAACTCCGTGGCTATGTGATCGGGATGATCGTTCACTCCGAGGCGCGGCGCCAGTCCCGCACGGTCGTACTCCTTAGCCACGCGCGACGTGATGCGGGACATCATGTGCTTCTCGCCATCCTCGGTGGCTCGGTGCGACGAGGCGTACGGAGAGACCAGGATATGCCCGGGCCCCACGAACACACGGTTGTACACGACCTCCATGCGTTGCTTCATATGGGCGAGAAGGGCGGGGTCGGTCTCGGTCATGAGCTCCTCGGGCGCGAGGGCCTCCACGGCCGCCTCGAGATCGGCGTCCATGGAGGGCTCGAGCAGTGCTGCCAAGTCCGCGCGGTACGCACCTGAGGCGTAGGCCTCCACGAACTCGGGAGTGGGTCTGAAGAGACCCGCTGAAAGGAGCTGGAACAGACGGGACAGGGAGGGGAGGTAGCCGCTCAGGGAGTAAGTCGGATCCTCGTGAGTCATACCGTCGTTCATCATCGCTCCTTCCAGCGGGGTGGGACGACTAACCGTTGCGTATCAGCGTAGATCGGGGTGGGTGGCCACCATGAAGTGCAGCGCGCGTGAGATGAAGTTGCTTCCCACGACGGCCAGCACGATGAGAGCGGCTGCTCCTACGAGACCTGCCTTCGCGGACTTCCTCAAGGTGAGGAAGGAGAAGAGCGCGATCCCGAAGGCCACGAGCAGGATGATGCCCTTGGCCAGAGCGAGCGTCTGGGTGGTCGAGGTGGCTACGGATGCGCCTTCAGGCAGGATGCCCAGCGAGACCTGCGTGAGCAGGAAGACGACCAAAGCGGCTGCGATGGCGATCACGCTCGCGAGGAGCATGGTGCGGGGGAGGCGCGTCTCGACCTCGTCCTTGTGCGTCACGAACGCGAGGAGCGTCGCGAAGACGGCACCCAGTGCGGCTGCCTCAGCGAGGTTCGTGAAGAAGACGCCCAGTGAGCTCCATGCGGCGATGGCCGGAACCACCATGTAGGACATGCTCATGGCGAAGACCACGACGAAGGCCATGATCACACCCAGGATGGAGAACACGGTCAGTATGGCCGAGCCCTTCTCGCCCGGCTTACGCATGAACGCGAGGATCGTAGCGATCACACCTACGCCCGCGAAGAGGCCGAGTGCCCAGGACTCACGAGTGAGCCATGAATCGAAGTTGGCCAGAGCCAGGAAGAACTTGGTGGGGGCTCCCAGGTGGAGCAGCGTTCCCGCCACACCCAGGACCACGAACACCACGGACAGCGCGTAAGCGAGCTTCACGAACTTGAGGTCGGACTCGCGAGCGGGGAGCGCGAAGTACGCGATGGCTCCTGCCACGAAGAGACCGGCACCCGCAGCCATGAAGAGGTAGCCGAGCGCCATGAAGATTTCTACATGCATCATGACCTCCTAATACAGGTAGTAGGTAGCCGGCTT
>CAYVBA010000088.1:0-3259 GCA_964448475.1 uncultured Coriobacteriales bacterium | reverse complement strand
GATGTCGTCCTGCGCACGCAGACCTCGGGTGTCCAGATCCACACGATGGAAGCGCTCGAGCCTCCTATCTATATGATCGCGCCAGGCACGGTCTTCCGCCGTGACGTGGCCGACCCCTCGCACTTGCCTCAGTTCACGCAGATAGAAGGCCTGGTCGTGGATCGCGGGATCACCTTCGGTGACCTCAAGGGCACGCTCGATTACATGTGCAAGCGGCTGTTCGGCGAGGATCGTCGCACGCGGTTCCGTCCGCACTACTTCGCGTTCACCGAGCCCTCGTGCGAAGTGGATGTGTCGTGTGGTATCTGCGGTGGTGAAGGATGTCGCTTCTGCAAGGGCACTGGATGGATAGAGATCCTAGGCTGCGGCATGGTGGATCCCAACGTCTTCGGATATGTGGATATAGACCCCGAGGTCTATACCGGTTTCGCGTTTGGTATGGGTGTCGAGCGCATCGCAGCGCTGAAGTACGACATCCCCGACATCAGGATGCTCCTCGAAGGCGACATGCGCTTCCTGCGCCAGTACTAGAAAGGATACTCATGCGTATCTCGCTCGAATGGTTGAAGACCCTCGTGGACGTTCCCGAGGATACAGATAAGCTCGTGCGCGACATGGCTCTGACCGGCACCGAGGTCGAGTCCATCGAATCCACCGGCGCCAGCCTGGATGGCGTGGTGGTGGGTCGGATAGAGGAGAAGTACGCTCATCCCAACGCCGACACACTCTGGGTCACCAAGGTTGATGTTGGAGCCGATGAGCTCCTCCAGATCGTCTGTGGTGCACAGAACTTCGAGGCGGGCGATAAGGTCGCGGTCGCCACGGTGGGAACCGTCCTGCCGGGTGACTTCCGCATCAAGAAATCCAAGCTGCGCGGCGAGGTCTCCGAAGGCATGAACTGCTCCGGTGCCGAGCTCGGTGTCACGTCGGATGCCGACGGCATCCTGATCCTGCCCGAAGACGCACCCATCTGTACCCCGTATGCGCTCTACGCGGGCCTCTCCGATCTCGTGCTCGACTGCGAGATCACTCCCAACCGCCCCGACTGCCTCTCCATGGTGGGCATCGCCCGCGAGATCGGTGCCATCTACGATACGCCCCACGCTTACGATGCACCGGCGCTTGCAGAAGGCGAGTGCATGACTGCTGATCTCGTCTCCGTTGCTATCGAGGACCCCGAGCGCTCCTCTCGCTACGTAGCTCGTGTGATCACCGGTATTGAGATGCGCCCCACGCCCGACTGGATGGTCCGCCGTCTCGAAGCCGCCGGAGCTCGCTCGGTCAACCTCGTGGCCGACGTGACCAACTACGTCATGTTCCTGTTGGGCCAGCCGCTCCATGCCTTCGATCTGGATACGTTCCCTGAGCGTGAAGACGGCAAGAAGCATGTCCTGGTCCGCGCTGCCCACGAGGGTGAGCGCTTCACCACGCTCGATGGTCAGGAGCGCAAGCTCACGGAGGACATGACCCTCATCACCGATGGCGAGAAGCCCGTGGCGCTCGCCGGTGTCATGGGTGGCCTTGAGTCGGAAGTGACGGACGGGACCGTGAACGTCCTCCTGGAGAGCGCGATCTTCTCGCCCGCTCACACCTCCCGCACGAGCAGGAACCTCTCGCTCATCTCCGAGGCCTCCGTACGCTTCGAGCGTGGTGTGAATGCGGAGAACGCGGCGTTCGTGGCCGACGTGGCTGCGGCGCTCATCGCTGAGCTCGCAGGCGGCACCGTGTGCGCCGGCGCGGTCGATGAGTGGCCGGTCCGCCCCCGAGAGCGTGTCGTGCGTCTTCGCTACGAGCGGCTCCGCTCGCTCGTGGGCGCCGACATCACGGATGAGTACGCCGCGCGGAAGCTCGAGCTTCTCGGGTGCTCGCTCATGTCGACCGATGAGCCGGGTGTCGTGGATGTCACCGTGCCTTCGTTCAGACCCGACCTCGAGCGCGAAGTCGACCTCATCGAGGAGGTCCTGCGCCTCTGGGGTATGGAGAACGTCCCCGCCACCATCCCAGCTCCTCGTGAGCATGCTGGCGGTCGTTCGCATGAGCAGCTGGTGTCAGCTCGGATCTCACGTACGCTGCGTGCGCTCGGTCTGAACGAGACGCTCACCTACGCCTTCGCGGAATCCGGTGAGCTGGATCGTCTGCGCATGAGCACCGAGGGCAGGGGAGAGCCGGCCGTGCTGATCAACCCGCTCCCTGTGGAGCAGGCGGAGCTGCGCCGCTCGCTGATCCCCACCATGCTGGGGAACGTGGCCCACAATCTCGACCACGAGGTGCGCAACGTGCAACTCTTCCAAGTGGGCGATGTCTTCTTCGGGCAGCCCGGCGTCAAGCAGCCGGAAGAGCGTCGTATGGTCGCGGCCGTCCTGAGCGGCTCGGCACATGATACGCAGTGGTACGGATCGGTGGCGCCGTTCGACTTCCATGACATCAAAGGCATCGTGGAGACGCTCCTCTTCGAGCTCCACATAGAGAAGGTCCGCTACGTAGCTGCCGACCCCGAGAGAGACGGACAGCTCTTCCCCGGCAGAGGAGCGCGCGTCCTCCTGGGTAAGCAGGATATCGGTTGGTTGGGTGAGCTCCATCCGAGCGCGCTGGAGGCCTTCGACATTGACGTCCCCGTCATGGCGTTCGAGCTCGATCACGACGCACTCGTAGCCGCTTCCAAGCCGGCACGCACCTTCACGAACGTGCCTACCATGCCGGCGGTGACGCTCGACCTCGCCTTCGTGGTGGATGACGACGTGACCGCGGAGCGTATGTCCCAGGTCATCACCAGTGCCGGTGGCTCGCTCCTCGAATCCGCCCGTCTCTTCGACCTCTACGAGGACGAAGGTCGCTTGGGTGCAGGCAAGAAGTCACTCGCGTACAAGCTGACCTTCCGTGCGCCGGACAGGACCCTCACGTCCGCTGAGGTGGATAAGGTGAGCGAGAAGATCGTGCGCAAGGTGCAAGGCGCGACCGGAGCAGAGATCAGAGGTTAGGACCCCTACCCTCAGTCGGAGACCGTCTCGATGAACTTCCGAGCGATCCGACTGTAGGTGTGGTTCGTCTCCACGTATTCCAGAGAGCGTTCGGCGAGAGCCGAGCGCTCTTGTGCTGTCAGGCGGGAGATGTTCTCGAGGACGGGCAGGAGCGTACCGGGCTCCTCGATCTCCACGTTCCATGCGTTGTCAGCGTAGACGTATGGGCTGTGGGCGGATCCGGTCGCTTCCACGATCGGCTTTCCCACCCGCAGGTAGTCGATGGCCTTGTTCTGGGCGAT
>CAYVBA010000087.1:0-3333 GCA_964448475.1 uncultured Coriobacteriales bacterium | reverse complement strand
TTGTCACGCGGTCCCACCAGGTAGGTGAAGAGGTTGGGCGCGTAATCCCTACCCTCGATGACGATGACCTGCTTCTTGAGTTCCTTGGCTGCGAGCTTCCCGAACCGCTTCAGCGGGATGGGGCTCGATGCGCCACTACCCGAGCCTTCGAATATGCGGCTCATGCGGTCCTCGAACGTGGAGAGCAGACTCACTTAGGACACCTCTCAAGCTTCGGCTGATACATCTTCATCCGCATACGGTGCTGCCGGTACGCCGAACAGCACGATCATGCAAAGTAGCAGTATACCGCTCATGATGATGGCCGCAGCCACCGCAGGTTCCGGAGCAGCCTGAATGCCGCCATTCTCCACACGTATGGCGATGAGCTCGGTGATCATGAGCAGGATGGTGCCTACGATGGGCGAGAGGAACACGACCGCCGTGGACCGCATCCTGAGCAGCGCGGAGACAGCAGCGGCCGTCATGACCCAGCCAGCCAGGCAGATCCAGGTACGTGGGTGGGCGAGAAGCGCGAGCATCCTCTCGTTCACGACTCCGCCCGAGTTGGAGATCATGCGGGTTCCCACCGAGCCCAGCGCATCAGCACCGGTGAGCGCAGCCAGGAAGACACCCGAGAGACTCATGGCGAGCGTTATGAGTGCGGCGCGACCGGGTGTGGCCATGAGTCCTGCCACCAACGAAGGGAGTGGGAGCCCGCGGAAGAGACCGGCCACGGCGGGTGAGCCCACCACGGTGGTCGAATACTCCGAGATGCGGCCTTCGCCGATCCACCACGCGATGACCGTCACGATCATGGTGACTCCCATGAGGACGGACCCCGAGAGTATGGCTCCGATACCTACGGCGATGAGACCGATGAGCGCTCCCGCGCGGGGGATCACGAATCCGAAGATGCTCACGAGCGCAACGACGACCGCCATCACCACGGGCTGGAACCGCAGGTCGGTCACGCCGAGACCGAGATAGGTCAGATAACCGCTGATACCAGCCGTGATGAACCGCAGGATGAGGTTCGCTGCTTCCGGATAGGAGCGGGTGATGAGACCGACCCGCCGAGCGGCGGAGTCATCCAAGTACTCCCAGAGCGTGAAGTCACCGGTGGGATCCTCCTCGTGATCAGGATCGTCATCCACGAGGAGCCGGAGGTTCTCGGCCATCTCATGTTCACCCGTCGCAGGATCGCCCACGTATTCGAGCAGGTCAGCTACCAGGTCACGTACATCCTGCATGCGGAAGGACGGATTCGGATCGAGAGCGGTGAGCAGGATGTCATCGATGCCATCGGGTATCGAATCGTCCCACGTGCTGGGCGGGAGCGGTACGCCATCACCCGCGACGTCCGAGCGTGGCATCGGGACCTCGCCCGTCAGGAGTTCGTAGAGGACGGCCGCGAGCGAGTACACGTCACTCGCCGTGCTCACCGGCCTACCCGCTGCTTGTTCGGGCGACATGTAGCCGTGCGTCCCACCGGTGGCAGCCTCGAAGCCGAGCGGATCCGCCAGTTCAGCCACACCGAAATCGGTCAGTTTGATGCGAGCGTCACGGTCTATGAGGATGTTGGCCGGCTTCACGTCCAGATGGAGCACGCCGTTCTCGTGAGCGAACGAAAGCGCTGCACCCAGACTCTCCGCTACGTACGCGATCTCGTCGTAGGAGAGCCCCTCGTCGGTGTCCGCGTTCTCGTACTCGTAGAGGTCCATACCTTCCACGTTCTCCATGATGATGTACGCGTCATCGTCATCGGAGTGGAAGTCGTACACGGTGACCATGTTGGGGTGAGCGAGCATGGCAGCCGTCCGAGCCTCGCGCAACGCCGCCATCGAACCGTGTCCGTCTAGCGGGATTCGCTTGATGGCCACGCGCCGCTGCATGCGGCTGTCCCAGTAGATGCCGACTTCGGCGAACCCACCTGACCTGCGACTCTCTATGAAGTTGTAACGATTGTCCGAGTCCCAAGCACGATCCGGCTGGTCCATAGCACCTCTATCCGATCGAGCGGATACGGTTCCGAACAAGTATTGTATCAGGTACGTACCTCACCCCGATCGGATGACCTCTTGAGACGACTACTCCTGACAGCCCCGCGCGGTGCCGGCAAGACGACTGCATTGCTCGATCTGCTCGATCGCCGACGAGCCGCAGGTCTTCCTACCCACGGCATGATCTCACCGGGCGTCTACGTGACCGACGGATCCGGGGAGACCCACAAGAAGGCGATCGATCTCCTCCTCCTTCCTGAAGGAACACGCACCGGATTGGCCGTACCGCGTCCCCGCGTTCGTTCCGGGCGAGAAGGGCGTGAGCGTTCCGGCGGCATGGACGGTGAGCTCGGGTTCGATTTCCACCCCGAAGCCGTAGCAGCAGCCGATCGACATTTCGAGCAGCTCAGCGGACTGAAGACAGCGGCAGATCGGTTCGTGATCGTTGATGAGATCGGGCCGCTGGAGATCGTGCGAGGGGAGGGGATCCGCTCAGCACTCTCGTTCCTGGATGATGACGCGCGACTCGAGACGGCGGTGATCACAGCGAGGCCTGAGATCGTGGAGACGTTCCTCTCACGATGGCCGGGTGCGGAGGTCGTCGGACCCGGCGAGTTGCTCGAGGCACTCGATATGCGCGGATGATGAGATCCTGCTGACAGCGCGGTTCGGTTTGGTGTATCATCTTCGCCTACGCGGGCGTGGCGGAATAGGCAGACGCGCATGGTTCAGGTCCATGTGAAGGCAACTTCATGAAGGTTCGACTCCTTTCGCCCGCACCATCCACTTCTCATAGATGATGTCGATCCGGGATTCCGGATCCATCTTCTTGCGCGCGATCATGACCCCGACCACCTCGTGTTCCGCAGCCGCCCACCCTTCTCGCTGAAATATATGTGCTCGGTCACATATAATATCGCTGCGTATATATAGCAGTTTCAGAATATATGGGGGAAAGAGGTATCCGTATGAGTAAGAAGAAATCGCTGCTCTTGACCATGATCGTGATCGGAGCCATCGTGTTCTCGATCGTATCGGCCGGTTGTACCCCGGAGACGGAGAGCGAGCCAGCGGTGAATGATTCCACGACCAACGTGCAGGCTGGTACCCAGCCCGCTCCAGCACCTGAGAAGAAAGAAGAGTCGGAGAAGGTCACTGCTCCCGAAGAGCGTGAACCTGCTGAGGGCATCCTGCTCTCCACCACGATCGGTCCGGTGGATGCTGGCGTGATCGATGCGCTCATCGATGCGTATACGGATGAGAACCCCGATCGTACCGTGCGCTATCTATCGCGTGGTACCGGCGCAGCGCTGAGCTTGGCTGAGGGCGGCAATATCGACCTGGTCATCGC
>CAYVBA010000086.1:0-3426 GCA_964448475.1 uncultured Coriobacteriales bacterium | reverse complement strand
CTGCGCGCCTTCGGTACGCTCCCCTTCTTCATAGACGACCTCGCTCGCGCCACCTGGCGCCACTTCGGATACGACGGTACGGCGCACACGACCTATTTCCTGTTCGACGACTCCTCCTTGGCTCCCCTCCTCATGGACGAGGTCGATGCAGGCAGGCCGGGCGCCATCAGCTTCACCCACGGCTCCTACGCCAAGCACACGGTCACCTTCCACGGCTACCGCATCTTTGAGCGCGGACGTGACCTGCGCGCGTACCTCCTCGTGAACGACAACTGGCGCCTCGACCGCCGCTGGGTGGACCTCACGGACATCGCAGGCATCGGCGGATCATTCATCGGCGTCACACGCATCACTCCTCCGGTATTCGCACCTGATAGACTCGGGCGAGAAGGACGAGACGTCACCCCGAGCATCTAGGAGCACCCATGCGTATCCTCATCATCGGAGCCGTCGCAGCAGGAACCTCGGCTGCAGCCAAAGCGAGCCGTGAAGACCCCTCAGCGGAGATCGTCATCTACGAACGCGGTCGTCATATCTCCTATTCCTCCTGCAACATGCCCTACGCCATAGCGGGGATCATCTCCGACCCCTCATCGCTCCACCCGCGCGGCCCTGAGTTCTTCAAGGAGAAGTACGGCGTGGACGTCCGCATAGAACACGAGGTCATCGCCCTCGACCGCGATGCGAAGCAGCTCACCATCCGCGACCTCAGCACCGGCCGCGAATTCACCGATTACTACGATCGTCTCGTCCTAGCTACCGGCGCCTCCACCATCACGCCACCCATCCAAGGATCGGATCTGCCTCACGTCTTCGAGCTCCGCACTATCGCTGATATGCAGAACATCCTCACGTATATGGACGAGGAGGATCCGCAACAGGCCGTCATCATCGGCTCGGGTTTCGTGGGCATGGAGATGGCCGAGAGCCTCGTGGGGCGCGGACTGGACGTGACCGTGCTGGAGCGCTCGCGGCAGGTGGCCACCACCTTCGATACCGACATGGCCGCGCGCATAGAGAACGAGATGGCGCAGCACTGCGGAGCTATCCGGACGGGCGTGGTCACGTCCTCGATCACGCCTACGGACGTGCGCCTCGATGACGGCACGGAGATCTCCGCCGACCTCGTGATCATGGCTACCGGCGTGAAGCCGGAGGTCGACCTCGCACAGGCAGCGGGGATCGTGCTCGGCGCCGAGGGCGCCATAGCCGTGGACGATGAGCTGCGCACCAACGATCCCGACATCTACGCGTGCGGTGATTGCGCCGAGAACACCCATATGGTCTCGGGCGAGAAGGTCTGGCGTCCTCTGGGCTCCACCGCCAACAAGATGGGTCGCATCGTGGGCGCCAACATCACCGGTGGCTCCGAGCGCTACCGAGGCACCTGCGGCACAGCCATCTACCGCCTCTTCGATCTCGCGGTGGGGAGCACCGGGATCATAGACCGTGAAGCGCGGGAGCTCGGCTACGACACCGCATGCGTCACGTACGAAGGGACCTCCAAGTCGAGCACCTTCGGCGGTGGTGACCTCATCATCAAGGCGGTCTCATGCAGAGCCACCCGCAAGCTCCTAGGCGTGCAGATCATGGGTGAGGATGGGGTGGACAAGCGGATCGACGTCTTCGCTACCGCACTCGCTGCAGGGATGACGGCCGATGACCTGGAGCATCTGGATCTGGCGTACGCCCCGCCCTTCTCGTTCGCACGGGATGCCGTGCATTACGCGGGCATGATGCTCGTGAAGGAGCTGGGCGAGGAACCCGAGGCGTGACGCACCGGGTCTGGTGTCCCCTGAAGGATTCGAACCTCCGTTTCCGACTTGAGGAGCCGGCGTCCTTGGCCGCTAGACGAAGGGGACGTTGGACATAACGTGAAAGGATATCAGACCAGCTCGGCGAAGACCTCGCGAGCTGCCTGGATGAACGCGTCGATGTCCGCTTCCGTATGGGCATCGCTCACGAAGAGCGCCTCGAACTGACTGGGCCCTATGAGGAAGCCGCGCTCCAACATGCCGCGGAAGTAGCGGGCGAAGAGCTCGGTGTCGGACGTTGCGGCGGTATCCCAATCATGCACGGGTGTCTCGGTGAAGAAGATGGTGAGCACCGACCCTGCCTGGTTGATGGTGTGCGGGATGCCTGCTTCCGTCGCCGCGGCGTCGAGTCCGTCAGCGAGGCGCGTGGCCAACTGGTCGAGACGGGCATAAGGGTCGCGGCGCTCGAGCTCCTCGATCATGGCGAGGCCTGCCACCATGGCCACCGGGTTACCCGAAAGCGTGCCGGCCTGATAGACGGGCCCTTCCGGTGCGAGTCGGGACATGATCTCCGCTTTTCCGGCGAACGCTCCTACAGGGAATCCACCACCGATGATCTTGCCGAAGCAGCACATATCAGGCGTCACGCCGTACAACTCCTGTGCGCCACCGAGTGCTGCACGGAACCCTGAGATGACCTCGTCGAAGATGAGGACTGCACCGTACTGCGTACAGAGCTCGCGCACGCCTTCCAGGTATCCCTCTGCCGGAGGGACGACTCCCATGTTGCCGGCGATCGGCTCGATGATGACGGCTGCGATGGTATCGGGCTCGGCCTCGAAGGTAGCGCGGAGTGCATCGAGGTCGTTATAGGGAACGGAGATCGTGTCGGCCACAGCACCACGCGTGACACCGGGGCTTCCCGGGATCCCCAGAGTGGCCACGCCGGATCCCGCATCCACGAGGAGCGCGTCCGAATGACCGTGATAGCAGCCTTCGAACTTGACGATGCGCTCACGACCCGTGTAACCACGAGCCACGCGCAACGCGCTCATCGTAGCCTCGGTACCGGATGAGACCATACGCACCCGCTCAGCTGCAGGTACGATGGCGCAGATCTTCTCGCCCAGCAGGACCTCCGCTTCACACGGCGCGCCGAAGGAGGTACCACGTGCGAGCTGCTCGGACACTGCGTCCATGACCACGGCGGGACGGTGACCGAGGATCATGGGACCCCAGGAACCTATGAAGTCGATGTACTGGTTGCCGTCCACGTCGGTGACGCGGGCGCCTTCAGCGCTCTCGTAGAAGACGGGCTGCGTGCCTACGCTGGCGAAAGCGCGGACCGGCGAGTTCACGCCACCGGGGATGGTCTCCTGAGCGCGCTCGAACAGATCGTGGGATCCGGTGTGATCCATAGGGGTACGTCCTCCTCCTACTGAGCGTACGTGTCTTCGGTGAAGTAGCGCATGGAGCGCTTCTTGAATTCGCGGGATGAGTAAAGCAGTTCGGGCTCGGGAACGGAGATGCCTGCATCGGCAAGTGCAGCGCGGATACGACCGGCTACTTCCTCCGCTCCCCCTTCGCTCTTCGCATGGATCATGGTGTAGAGGTTGGCGGGCCACTGCGGCAGGCGGATCCGCTCGTAGCAGTGGCTGACCTCCGAGAACGA
>CAYVBA010000085.1:0-3486 GCA_964448475.1 uncultured Coriobacteriales bacterium | reverse complement strand
CATCATCCTCGTCGCGATCGCGTTCTTCTGCTGGAACTGCGGTAACGCTGGCGCGATCGCCGGCTTCTACCCGAGCTTCCTCCAGGACGCGCACGCGCTTTCGCCGCAGGCAGCCGGTACGACGAACTCCGTTACCAGTTTCCTCGTGCTCATCCTCGGACCGATCTCCGGTATCGTCTCCGACAAGCTCGGCACGCGTAAGGGTCTCATCCTGTTCGCCATGGGTGCAGCAGCCATCCTGTTCACCTTCGCGTTCAACGAGAACAGCATGACGCTCGTCTGGGCGTTCCTCCTCCTCATGAGCCTCCCCGCAGCGGCGATGCCGACCGGCGTCTTCTCGATCGTGCCTGAACTCGCGGGCAGCCCGCAGAAGGTCGGTCTCGGTATGGCGATCGTCGCGTTCGCGCAGAACCTCGGCATCATGGTCGGCACGAACAGCTTCGCGGAGCTGACCCAGATGGTTGGATGGAATCAGGCATCTTGGTACTTCCTCATCCCGATCACCGTTATCGGCTTCGTCGCGACCATCTTCGTGAAGGAGAAGCGTAAGCAGAAGGAAGGTGCGGTGGCATGATGAAGCCTGAACTGGAGCTCCAACACGTCGGGATCTACGCACGGAATCTGGAGGAATCCATCGATTTCTACCGAGATGTCCTCGGATTCGAGCATGTCTATTCCACGAACGCCATGGAGGGCGATAAGCCCCTGCGCATGGCTTGGATCCGCAACTCGAAGGGTGTCGTCATCGAGCTCATCGAGCAGGAGGACAAGACCTGTATCGACGGTACGGGCATCGGTAATAACCACATGACGTTCCGTATCGATGATATGGATGCGTTCGTGAAGCACCTCGGGGATCACGGCATCGAGATCGAAGCCGGCCCCTTCCCCGCCGCTATGCCGTTCGGCAAGTCCCTCTCCGAGGACGAGCGCTCCATGTTCCGTGAGTGCAGTGATGAGGGCGCTGAGCTCAACATCATGTTCTTCCGCGGACCCGGCAACGAGCGTTTCGAAGTCCTCCAGGACAACGTAGGACCGCTCGGCTGCAGGGGTTAGACCGAAGGTTCGTGGCTCCTCGGAGCCTGTGTATCACCGACGCCCCCTATCCTCTCCCGATAGGGGGCGTTTTTCATCTACTATCGGAAGGGTCGGGAATGGCCGACCACGACTCGCGATTCGAATGGGGAACCCATGCTGATCAACGTACAGAAGGAAGACCTCGACTCGTTCCACCTCACGGTCAAGGCGACCCAGGATGAGTACCGGCGGGAATACGAGCGCGCGAAGGGATATTTCATTACGCTTGATAGCGGAGCTAGGGAGTGGCCTGAGGAGATGCTTGCGTCGGCTGCTCGCGAGGCGCTCGCTTTCCAAGCAATATCCGAGCGAATTCCCTATATCTACTATGTAAAAGAAATCATACACCAGGGCACTAAGGACGATGGGGCCGTACTCTTGGCCATCGAAGGCATCCGCAAGCCTACCTACGAACTATCCTCATACGAGCCCGTCACCATCGACCCCTCCCGCATCACCGTCATCGAACGGAATGCCGATGATGAGATCGCCCGGATCGTCGAGGAGACCGCTACATACCTGGATGAGGAGACGCGTCCTATTGAAGCGAATGACACATGCTACATCTCCCTCATCGCCCGTACGGACGGGGAGATCGTCCCGGGTCTAACAGTCGAACCCCGCATCTACTCACTCGGCAAGGGATACATGCCCGATGAGTTCGATGCTGAGATCATCGGGATGACTCCGGGTGAATCGAAGTGCTTCACCATCGATATGCCCGAGCGTAACCCTCTAGGCTATACTGATATGGTGCCGACCGACTTTGACGTCACAGTAGCAAAACTCATGCGCAAGGACGTGCCTGCTGTAGACGACGCCTGGGTAACCGAGCGATTCCCCATATTCGATTCCCTCGAAGCTCTGAGGTCCGCACTGGATGAATCCCTCGCGGCACAGGCCGCCCAGCAGCGCGATTTCCAGCGGTCACGTCTCGCGGTCGAAGAACTCTCCACACGCATGCACGGATTCCTCTCCGACGAGATCTTCGAGATAGGTCTGAAAAATCAGTACGACAACCTCCACCGGGCGCTTGAAGCTCAAGGTACAACCTACGAAAAGTTCGTCCAGGAATCAGGAGGTGAACAGGCGATCCAGACCCAACTTATGCTCCAAACGAAGCAGGAGCTAAAGGAAGGACTATCGCTTGATGCGCTTTACCACCACCTTAAGCTCGAGACAGAGGATTGTGACCTCCTTTCCGTCGCGAACAGCATCAGTCCCACACACCCCGAGCAGGTCCTCACGTATCTCGAAGATACCGGTCGCCGCGCGACTCTCAAAGAGGCGGCCGAGAGATTGGTCGCCACGCGCTGGCTCACCGAGACCCTCACAGAGGTTGTGCGGGGATGACGGACGAGAAAAGCGGTCACTACCTCACGATGATGGGAACTGGCGCCGGATGTGGAATCCCGGCGTTCTTTTGCACGTGCCCTGCATGTGAGGAGGCCCGTTTCGATAAGAGCGCTCAGCGAGGGAATTGCGGAATCATGATCAGCGGCTCAGAGCGCGTGCTCATCGACACCCCTCCTGACATCCGACACCAGCTGAACCGGGAAGGTGTCAGTAGTGTCGACCGGGTCATCTACACCCACGCTCATTTCGACCACTTGGGTGGTCTTGGTGAGCTCGAATACATGATGCAGCTCGTGACCAAGGAGAGAATCCCCGTTGAAGCAAGTCAAATTGCCCTGGAAACGATCGCTACTGAGTTCCACTACATGACGTACGCACTCGACATGCAACCGGTCAGGGAGTTTGCAAGCTTCGAGCACGATGGCGTGAAATACACTCCCCTGCCCGTTACTCACGCACCAGGCACGTTTGGCTACCTGATCGAGACCGAAAGGACCCGACTTTTCTACGCGTCCGATACCGGGCGGCTGCCGGATGAGACAGCGGAATACGTGCGCGGTGTGGACATTGCAATACTGGACGCGACGTACTGGGGCGGTAACCCGTACCCACAGTCACATAACTCCGTCCAAGATGCCATCGATGAGGCCTACGAGCTGAAAGCCGGCACGCTCTACCTGACGCACCTTGCGCTACACTACGTCCATCCTATAACGCTAGCAGATCTCGAGAGCCACCTTGAGCGTTTCAACGGACGTGTCCGAGTAGGCGCTGACGGACTCACCCTACGGATCTGATGGCTACCTTCCTAATTCTTGACCCGAGCCATATCCCGACCCCACATCTTGGAGAATGGAATGATGGATGCGAGCGCGATGAAAGCTAGAACGATCATCACCGTGAACACAGCAAGGCGATCACCCGAGCCCACCGCGAACGCGACCACGACGTTGAGGATCGACCCGAGCGCGATCGAGAAGTTCGTCAACGAGAGATTGAGCGGATAGTTCGTGGCACCGAACCGCGTGCGCGCGAACGCGGAACTGATGACCG
>CAYVBA010000084.1:0-3783 GCA_964448475.1 uncultured Coriobacteriales bacterium | reverse complement strand
CCTGCCACGGCCCTTCACTACGCCCATAACCTTGTTTGAGACCGGCTATCGCTCCCGCGATCAGCCCCACCACGAGCCCCAGGAACACGATAGGACCGAGTGACGCGAGCATGGAAAGGATCACGCCCACCACGATCACGCCGGCGTTGTAGATCCAGAACTGCTTGGAGGAAGCCGCGCGTCCGCCCAGCTCGACGCCCACACGATGTCCGATCATGAGCCCGAGCACTCCGAAGAGCGCAGCTGTGATCAATATGCCCATGCGCCGAGGCCCCCGACCTGCAACGATCTCTTACACGTGGTTATGTTCGTCGACCTCTTCCGGGTCTTCCTCGATGCGAGACCAATCCAGCCCCTGCGCCGCGGAAGCCTCCTCATCCTGATAGGCCAGGAACACCGATTGCGTACCCAGCCTGCCACCACCGATGATGGCGAGAAGGTCGTAGAGGGCGTAGGCCGTCTCCACACCGGGAAGCGTGAGTTCCTCGTC
Source organism: uncultured Coriobacteriales bacterium (assembly GCA_964448475.1). Taxonomy (GTDB): domain Bacteria; phylum Actinomycetota; class Coriobacteriia; order Coriobacteriales; family CAYVBA01; genus CAYVBA01. The sequence goes on along the minus strand of CAYVBA010000084.1, from coordinate 3,293 downwards.
CTCGGCGATGGTGAGCGCGATACCCAGATCCTTGCGGAAGTGCTCCACCATGAAGCCGGGCTGGAAGTTGCCATCCAGTGCACGCGGGGCGAGAAGCTCGAGCGCACGTGAGGATGCCGAGCCCGTCTGAAGGATGGGGAGGACCGCCTTCGGGTCCACGCCGTTCTGTTGCGCGAAGACGAGGCCTTCCGCCATACCCACCATGGAGCCCGCGAGCGCTACTTGGTTCGCGATCTTGGCCACCTGACCGAGACCCGGTCCGCCGAACGGAACGATGACCTCGCCGAACGCCTCGAGCACGTCACGCACGCGCTCGAACCCCTCATCGTCAGCTCCGACCATGATGGTCATGTTGCCGGCGATGGCGCCGTCCTCTCCCCCGGTGACGGGAGCGTCTATGGCCAGGATGTCGTGGATGGCAGCCGCGTCATGGATGTCACGAGCGAGTGCCGGAGACGATGTAGACATATCTATGAGGACCGATCCGGGCTTCGCGTTCTGGATGATGCCCCCTGAACCGAGGTAGAGTTCCTCGACCTCTGAGGGGTAGCCTACGATGGAGATGATCACATCTGCATCTGCCACGCAATCCTTCGTGCAGGTAGCGAGTGTGGCGCCGTCCTGTACAAGTGGCTCGCACTTGGAGAGCGTCCTACTGGTCACAGTCACGGGGAACCCCGCTGCCATGAGATGGCGGACCATGGGCGCACCCATGATGCCCGTGCCGATGAATGCGATCTTCTTCATGCGCATCTCCTTCTGGTCGGTATTCTGGTTATCCGTCATCGGTCACTCCGCTTCACGCGACCGGCGATCCTGTCAGCTATGGAACCCGATTCCCTCCGGTCAGGACCCCAATACACGATAGCTATCATGTCAGGACCCACGTGGGAGCCGATGACGGGGCCGATGGAGGTCCTGATGATGTTGAGATTCTCGTAGCGCTTCTCACGCTTGATCAGCTGGATGAGGAGCTCCGCGTCCTTCTCGCAATCACCATCAGCCACGATGATGGACTGGGTGGTGTCCCCATCGAAGCCGTCCATGAAACTCTTGACCAAGCCTCGGAGCGCCTTCTTGCGGCCGCGGTTCACTCCGGTGAGGGTCAGAGCACCCACGAGGTCGTACGAGAGCGACGCTTTGAGATCCAGCTTTCCGGTTATCTGAGCTGCAGCTACAGGGATACGACCGCCGCGGCTCAGGTGATCGAGTGAATCTATGGTGAACGCACCGTTCACGAAGTAGCGAGCTTCCTTGACCCAATCTGCGAGCTCCGTTGCGGAGAGGCCTTGGTTGCGCAGACGCACTGCCTCCATGATCAGGGGCATGGCTGCGACGGAGGGGCAGTAGGAATCGATGACGTGGAGCTCGAAATCAGGGTACTGTTCGCGGATCTCCTTGGCCACGGTGTCCGCTGCATCGAAACTCACAGAGAGTGCCGCCGGAAAGCTGATGAAGATAGTGGGCGTACCCTCCTGCGCACATGCCGTGAAGAGCTGCGTGTAGCCACCCATGAGCGGGGCGGATGTGGATGAGGTCTCGCCTGAGCGGAGGCGGTCGTAGAAGGACTCCGGCGCCATGGACTCCCAGAAGTCATCCTTGTGCGGACCGTCCTGCATGATGAATTCGAAGTTGACGATGTCCACATGGAGGCTGTCCAGCATCTCCCGAGGGAAATCCGAACATGAATCGATGATGATCCTGCACGTGCCGGACCGAGGTTGGGTCAGTTCCATGAAACTCCTTGACGCGAGTGGGGTCTGCGGTCAGTTCCTTCCTGCCGATCAATCATTATCGCACACCAGGATGTCAGTCCCGCTCTCCCCCATCATGTGCCCATAAGACCCGGGAACGGACCTCGCCGCTCGTCCGTATCATCTGCGCCCGCGCCTCATGCAGCCCCAGTTCGAGGCCTGCCGGATACGTCTGCGGGTTCATGAACCGCTTCATGGAGGACGGCAGACGCTCGATCTGCGAGAGGCAACGCTCACGAGCGACGTCCAGTGGCTCGGGTTCACCCACGGGTTCGCCACCTCTCACCACGGGGGCGAGAAGATCGTGGTACGTCAGACCGGTGACGTCGAAGGTGAGCATCTCATCAAGCGGATCCACGATGACGGAGCGGTCCTTCCGCTCCACGGTGGGATCCACGATCATGTCCGCCACGGGACGACCGTAAGGATCCTCGTAACGACGGGCGTCCAGCACGCCGGGTATGGTGAGCTTGAAGACACTCTCCGAAACCTTGAGCTTGGGCTCCCACTCGCCGTCAGCGGAACGGACGGCGGAGAGCTTGTAGACGCCTCCGAGGGCGGGCTGCTCGTAGCTCGTGGCGAGCTTGGTGCCCACGCCCCACGCATCGATGGGCGCACCTTGGGAGAGCAGAGAGCTCACCAGGTATTCGTCGAGGTCGTTGGAGACGCTGATCCGCACGTACGGCAGGCCCGCTTCGTCGAACATGGATCGCGCCAGTTTGGAGAGTTCGGCCAGGTCACCGGAGTCGATCCGGATGCCCGAGAGCTTCTCGCCCCGCTCCTCCATCTCATGGGCGACGGTGATGGCGTTGGCTACACCTTGCTCCACGTCGTAGGTATCCACGAGCAGGATGCAGTTCTTGGGCTGGGTCCGAGCGTACGCGCGGAAGGCCTCGAGCTCCGACGGGAACGCTTGCACCCACGAATGCGCATGCGTGCCGGAGACGGGGATCCCGTACCGCTGACCTGCCACGACGTTGGACGTGGAAGCACAACCACCCACGTACGAAGCGCGGGAGGCCGAGGTACCGCCATCAGGACCTTGAGCGCGACGCAGGCCGAACTCGGCCACCGCGCCACCGCGGGCGGACATGCACACGCGCGCCGCTTTCGTGGCGATGAGCGTCTGGAAGTTGACGAGGTTGAGGAGCATGGTCTCCAGCAACTGACAGGCCATGATGGGACCGCGTACCCGAACCATGGGCACCCGCGGATAGACGAGCGTGCCTTCAGGAACGGCATCCACGTCAAGCTCCGGCTCGAAACCACGGAGGTACTCGAGGAAGTGATCCCGGAACATCCGTCCGCCGAGCGGGGCGTCCAAACTTCCCAGATACGCGATGTCCTCCTCGGTGAATCGCATGCTTTCCACGAGCTCGTGTATGATTCCCGTCCCAGCAGCTACGGTGAATCCGCCACTGAATGGATGATCGCGGAAGAAGAGGTTGAAACAGGCATGGGTCTCATCCATCCCCATCTCCCGATACCCTTGCGCCATCGTGAGTTGATAGAGGTCGGTGAGGAGTGCACTGGACATGA
>CAYVBA010000083.1:0-4021 GCA_964448475.1 uncultured Coriobacteriales bacterium | reverse complement strand
CTCTTCTCACGACTCGCCAAGAGCGACATCCTGGACCGCATCCTGGCAGGCGAGGAACTCTCCGTCGACCACATCATGGAACGCTACGTCACCGCCGGTGGTGAGGACGCATGAGCATCTCGTTCGTCGGCCTCAACCATAAGACGGCATCCGTGGAGATCCGCGAGCAGGTAGCCTTCAAGGAGCGTGAGATTCCCGACGCTCTTGAGAAACTCCTCGCGTATCCGGGCGTGCGTGAAGCGGTCGTGCTCTCCACCTGCAACCGCACCGAGGTCTACGCGGAGGTGGAGGACGGCCACGACAGCTTCGACCTCATCTCCGACTTCATGGCCTCCTACCACGACATCCCGCAGCGTGACCTCCTGCCTCATCTCTACACGGGTGAGGAGCTCGACGCCGTCATGCATCTCTTCAACGTGGCGTCCTCGCTCGACTCGCTCGTACTGGGTGAGCAGCAGATCCTCGGTCAGGTCCGTAAGGCGTACCGCATCGCGTCCGAGGCCGATGCCACCGGCAAGGTGCTCAACAAGCTCTTCCACCAGGCGCTCTCCGTAGGCAAGGGAGTCCGCGCCGAAACCGACATCAGCAAGAGCCATGTCTCGCTCTCCACGGTGGCCGTCGATCTGGCCAAACGTGTCTTCGACGACCTGGAGAACCGTACCGTGCTCGTCCTCGGCGCCGGTGAGATGAGCGAACTCACCGCACGCTACCTCGCGGAGAACGGCGTGGCCTCGATCCTCGTGGCCAACCGGACCCATGACCGCGCGCTCCTTCTCGCCAACGAACTCAACGGCCAAGCCATGCGCTTCGATGACCTGGAGACGGGGCTCGCTCTCGCGGACATCGTGATCTCGTCCACCGCAGCGCCCGGTTACATCATGCATCCCGACATGATCGAGCGCGCCCGCCGCAAGCGCAGGGGCCGCATGCTGCTGATCGTGGACCTGGCACTGCCGCGTGACATCGATCCGGCGTGCGGGGACTTCGAGGACGTGTTCGTCTACAGCATCGATGACCTGCATGGGATCGCTCAGGAGAACCAGGCCAGTCGCGAGCTCGCGGCGCAGGAGGCGGCGCGCATGGTCTCCGACGAGGCCGGCTCGTTCGCCTGCTGGCTCGAGGTCTGCGACGTCACTCCCACCATCAAGGACCTGCGCGGTCATGCGGAGGAGATCCGCGACCATGAGCTGGCGCATCTGTTCAAGAAGCTGGGTGAGGTGGACGAGAAGGACCGCGATCACATCACCGCGGCCATGAACGCCGTGATCAACAAACTGCTGCACGATCCCATCGTCACGCTGCGCGACCGCGCCGGTGACATGGAGAGCGCGGAATGCGTGCGCGACGTGCGTGACATATTCAATCTGGACGGCACGCGTGACGTGCGCGGCTCGAACGGACACATCCGCTGATGAGCGGAGAGAGGAGCTCCATGCAGGAGCACGTAGTCATAGGAAGCAGAGGGAGCGCGCTCGCGCTCTGGCAATCGGAACACGTGAAGTCACTTCTGGAGGAAGCGCATCCGGGGATCTCCGTGGACATCCGCATCATCAAGACCAAAGGCGACCTGATCCTGGACAAGGCCCTCAACATGATCGGTGGCAAGGGGCTCTTCACCAAGGAGCTCGAGGTCGCGCTCCTGGCCGAGCAGGTGGATCTCTGCGTCCACTCCATGAAGGACATGCCCACCGCACTGCCGGAAGGTCTCACCATCCCCACGCTCGTGAAGCGCGCTGACCCGCGTGATGTACTCATCAACTTCCAAGGCCACACGTTGGAGACGCTCCCGCAAGGCGTGGAGGTGGCCACGGGTTCGCTCCGTCGTGCCGCCCAGCTGCGCAACCTGCGCCCCGACGTGACCATCCCCGGCGTGCGCGGCAACGTACCCACACGCGTGGACAAGGTGCGCAACGGTGAGTTCGAAGCCATGATCCTGGCTGCCGCGGGGGTGACGCGACTCGGTCTCGAGGAGTGCGTCACCCAGTACTTCGAACCGTCGGAGATGATCCCTTCCGTAGGCCAGGGGGCCATCGGTATCGAGACGCGCGAGGGCGACACGAGGATCGAAGCCCTTCTCGCCCCCATAGCCGACGCCGAGACCATGCGCGACGTGGAAGCCGAGCGCCACATCATGCGTACGCTGCAAGGTGGATGTCATGTGCCGCTGGGAGCGCATGCTCGTCAGACCGACGAGGGCTACGTGCTGGATGCGTTCGTGGCATCCGAGGACGGCTCCCGTATGGCGCGCACGCATCTGGTGGGCACCGCGGAGGAGTCTACGGACATAGCGCAGCGCGCCGTGGAGGACCTGCTCTCGCAAGGTGCCGCCCGGATCCTGGAGGAACTCCGATGAAGCCGATAAGAACCGAGCCCGTGCACCTCGTGGGCAGCGGCCCCGGTGACGCGCGCCTCATCACCGTGAAAGGGCGCGAGCTGTTGGAGCGCGCCGATATCGTGATCTACGACTACCTGGCCAATCCGGAGCTCCTGGCACACGTGCCTGACGGAGCCACCATGTTCTACGTGGGCAAGAAGGGCTACACGCGCCATGTGACGCAGGATGAGATCGACGAGCTCCTCGTGACCCAGGCGCTCGAGAACCCCGAAGCCTGTATCGTCCGCCTCAAGGGCGGCGACCCCTTCGTCTTCGGACGCGGTGGGGAAGAGGCGCTCGCTCTCGCGGCCGCCGGCGTGGACGTGGAAGTGGTTCCCGGTATCACGGCGGGTGTGGCGGCTCCGGCGTACGCGGGCATCCCCGTGACGCATCGCGGCATCGCGTGCTCGGTGGCCTTCGTCACCGGCCGGGAGACCCCTGACAAGGTGGGCTCCGACATAGATTGGGACCATCTGGCCACGGGCGTGGACACCATCTGCTTCTACATGGGGATCCGCACGCTTCCCACCATCACTTCCAAGCTCATGGGAGCCGGCCGCGCGCCCGAGACCCCCGTGGCACTCGTCCGCTGGGGCTCGCTCCCGCGTCAGGAGACACTCGTGTCCACGCTCGCCGATGTGGTGGCCGACGTCGAGCGGGTCGGCTTCGAAGCCCCGGCCATCATCGTGGTCGGTGAAGTCGTCTCCTTGCGAGAAGAACTGGCCTGGTTCGAGAAGTCACCGCTCTTCGGTAAGCGCATCGTCGTGACCCGCTCCCGCACGCAAGCATCAGCACTCGTGGAGCGGCTCTCAGCCGAAGGCGCTGACGTGCTCGAGCTACCTACGATCCGTATCGAGCCCATCGCCGACACCTCGCGTATCACGGCTGCGATCGACGAGCTGCCGAAGACCGATTGGGTCGTCTTCACGAGCGCCAACGGTGTGGAGCGCTTCTTCGACGTGCTTCATGACACGGGGCAGGATGCACGTGCGTTCGCGAGCGCGAGAGTCGCAGCCATCGGTCCTTCCACGGCACGGGCGCTCTCCGCGCGCGGTATCACAGCCGACCTCGTGCCCTCGGAGTACGTGGCTGAGGGTGTCGTGAGAGCACTCCTCGATGCCGGCGCTGCAGGGAGCAGAGTCATGATCCCGCGTGCTCTCGTGGCACGCGATATCCTCCCCGAGGCGCTCACCGAAGCAGGGTGCACGGTGGATGTGGTCCCCGTCTACGAGACGGTGGTCGATGGTGCCGAGGCAGCCGAGGGCGTTCTCGCTGCTCTGAAGGACGGCACCGTGGACGGCATCACCTTCACGTCATCGTCCACGGTGAAGAACTTCCTCACCGTCATGGAGACCGCTCTCGAACAGGACGAGGAGACGGACGTGAGCATCCACGACCTTCTCGCCCGCGTGGATATCTTCTCGATCGGACCCATCACAACAGATACACTGCGGAGCTTCGATCTGGAGCCCACCGCTTCCGCGGACACCTTCACCATCCCGGGGTTGGTAGCCGCCATACACGAGACCTACGTCGATGAACGAGGAAAGGAAACGAACCGATGATCGGTATCTCAAAACTGTACTGCGGTGCCGTCGAAGCGGCCGATGTCCTTCGCTACAACCGTGATTCAGCGCAGCTTCCCAG
>CAYVBA010000082.1:0-4046 GCA_964448475.1 uncultured Coriobacteriales bacterium | reverse complement strand
GATGCGCTCTGCATCCTTGCCGGTGACCTCTCCCGCTGCCGTGAGGTCCACGAGAAGCAGATGGTTGTCGGTACCGTTGGAGACGAGACGCAGGCCGCCATCGGTCATACCGCGGCCGAGCGCGTCAGCGTTCTGGAGTACACGCTCGATGTACTGGCCGAACTCCGGCTTGAGGGCTTCGCCGAATGCCACAGCTTTGGCGGCCACGATGTGCATGAGCGGACCACCTTGCGCACCGGGGAACACAGCAGAGTTGATCTTTTTGGCCAGACCCTCGTCGTTCGTGAGGATGAAGCCACCTCGAGGACCGCGGAGCGTCTTGTGCGAGGTGGAGGTCACGACATCTGCGTAGTCCACCGGATTCTGGTGAGCTCCGGTGGCCACGAGACCTGCGATGTGAGCCATATCCACAAGGAGATATGCGCCTACCTCGTCTGCGATCTCCTTGAAGCGAGCGAAGTCGATGGCGCGCGGGTACGCGGAAGCGCCGGCGATGTTCATCTTCGGCCGGTGCTCGCGAGCTTGAGCTGCGACGTCATCGTAATCGATAGTCTCGGTCTCGGGGTCGAGCCCGTAGGATGCTATGTCGTAGAGCTTGCCCGAGAAGTTCACGGGCGAGCCGTGCGTGAGGTGACCGCCGTTGGAGAGATCCATGCCCAGGACCTTATCGCCCGGCTGGACGAGTGCGCTGAAGGCAGCGAAGTTGGCGTTCGCGCCGGAGTGTGGCTGAACGTTCGCGAACTCAGCGCCGAAGAGCTCGGTGGCGCGGGAGATAGCCAGGTTCTCGGCGATGTCCACCTGCTCACATCCGCCGTAATAACGCTTGTTGGGATAGCCCTCGGCGTACTTGTTGGTGAGCACGGAGCCGGACGCCTCCATGACGGCGAGCGAGGTGAAGTTCTCAGATGCGATGAGCTCTATACTCTCGCGCTGACGGCGGAGCTCACCCGCGATAGCAGCGTAGACCTTCGGATCCGACTTCTTCATGGTTGGTTCGTCGGAGTCCATCTCACCGATCTTGCACACGCGGACATCATGACGTCCGCGTTCGAAGTCGTTGCCCAGGAACTCATCCACGATGGCCTCGTTGACCTCAGGATCCACGAAGCGACCGGAGAGTGCGATCACGTTCATGTCATTGTGCTGACGGCCGAGAGCCGCGAATTCGGGAGATGTCACTGCTGCTGCGCGGATACCCGGAAGCTTGTCCGCTGCGATGGCCATACCCAGACCGGTTCCGCATATCAGGACGCCACGCTCAGCGTCACCACTCGAGACCATCTCGGCCACGAGGCGTGCGTAATCGGGGTAATCCACGCGGGAATCATCACGCGGTCCCAAGTCGAATACGGTGTGGCCCTTGCCCTCTATGTAGGCAGCGAGCCGCTCCTTCTGCTCGAAGCCTGCATGATCGGACGCGATAGCGATGTGCATGTGACCTCCAAACCGGTGAAGTTATCGGGTGCATTATACGTGACCGACGTCACGTGAGGAGAGCGAACGGGAAACAGCATCATACCAAGCGGAATAGGCTCTATCGCGCTCATCCGAAGTCATATCGGGCGAGAAGACACGGACACCATCGTCACGTGGCGGTAACCCTCCACGACCTTGCCAGAATCCTGACTCGATGCCGGCGATGTAGGCAGCTCCGAGCGCGGTTGCTTCGAGCTGCATCGGTCTGACCACATCAAGCCCAAGGACATCCGCTTGGAACTGGAGGAGGAAGGAGTTAGCAGCTGCGGCTCCGTCCACTTCCAGCACTGCTAGATCGAGTCCGGCATCTCGTTGCATGACCTCAAGTATGTCCGCCGTCTGAAATGCAAGGGACTCGAGCGCTGCGCGCACGAGATGTGCTTTGGTGGTACCGCGGGTAAGGCCGGTGATGATACCTCGGGCATCGGGATCCCAATAGGGTGCACCGAGCCCCGTGAATGCGGGGACCACGTGGACACCATTCGTATCGGGCACCGTCAGTGCGAGCGCTTCCGTTTCCTCCGCCGTGCGGATGAGACCGAGTTCGTCACGCAGCCACTGGATGAGCGCTCCAGCGACGAAGACCGAACCCTCGAGTGCATACGAGACCTCACCACCCTCTGCTATCCCGATCGTGGTGATGAGACCGTTCGTGCTGACCACGGGCTTCTCGCCTGTATTCATGAGCATGAAGCATCCGGTGCCGTATGTGTTCTTGGCGCTTCCTGCATCGAAGCATCGATGTCCGAAAAGCGCTGCTTGCTGGTCTCCCACGACACCCGTGATAGGGATCGGATTCGACGTTATGTAGCGAGCTGACATGCCGTAGTCCGCCCCGGAAGGCCGGACGGAAGGCATCATGACCTCTGGGATCCCCCAGAGCGCGAGAAGCTCCGGATCCCAGATACGATCATGGATGTCGAACACCATGGTGCGCGAGGCGTTGGTCATATCCGTCGCATGGACCGCACCGTCCGTGAGCTTGTAGACGAGCCATGAATCCACCGTCCCGAAGCAGAGGTCACCTGCCTCGGCTCGCTCACGCGCTCCAGGAACGGAATCCAGGATCCAGGCGATCTTGCTGGCTGAGAAGTACGCGTCCGGGATCAGTCCCGTGCGCTCTCGGATGAGGTCGCCGTACCCATCAGCTACGACGCGCTCCACGTCAGTAGCTGTACGGCGACACTGCCAGCAGATGGCTGGCGCGATCGGCTCCCCTGTCCGGCGGTCCCATACGACGGTGCTCTCCCGTTGGTTGGTGATGCCGATCGCATGGATGCGGTCCGAGTGGATACCGGTCTTGAACTGGACTTCGGCCATGACAGCCATCTGGGAGGAGAAGATCTCGGTCGGATCGTGCTCCACCCACCCGGGCTTGGGATAGTACTGCGTCAGCGGCTTGGAGGCCATACCGACCACTGTGCCATCATGCGCGACGAGCAGTGCTCTCGAGGAGGTCGTCCCTTGGTCGAGCGCCAGTACGTACGAGTCACCGATCCCGTCACTCATGCCCTCAGACCTCCTGCTCCAGGATGTGCCCCTCGATCCAGTCGAGCACGTCATTCTCGACCATCTCGTGATCGAGCTCATTCAACAACTCGTGACGGCAGCCGGCATACAGCTCGAGAGTCACGTCCTCCACGCCCGCTTCCCGATACCGCTTCTCTAGTTCACGAGGCCCCGAACCCATGTGACCCACGGGATCTCGATCTCCTGAGATGATGAGGATGGGTAGGTCACGAGGCGTGGCGTTCAGATGCGAAGTCGAACAGACGCGACCCAGCAGACCGAACATCTCCGAATATGCACCGACCGTGAACATCGAACCGGAGAGTTCATCGGCCTCGTATTCATCCACGGCGGCCTCGTTGCGCGAGATCCAGTCATGAGGCGTACGATTGGGGCGGAACGGAGTACTGTAGGCGCCGAGCGCAAGCTTCTCGACCAGCTCACTGCGGTACGTGAGTCCGCGCGTCGCGCCGATACTCCGTGCGAGACTCCTCCCCGCTCTTATAGGCAACTGGCTACGGAACGCGGTTCCAGAGAGGATGAGTCCGTCCACCAGACCGGGGTGATCCACGATGAACGCACGAGCCAGGAACGATCCCATGGAATGGCCCAGCATGATGAGCGGCGCGCGCGGGTACGCCATCCGGGTCTCCTGGGCGAGAAGGGTCATGTCCTCGAGGATCTCCGCCATACCCCGCCCCGGCTCCATATGACCGAGGGCCTCGGGTGAGTTTGCCGTATGCCCATGGCCGACGTGATCCTCGCCCACCACGACGAAGCCCTCGTGAGCCATGAGCTGAGCATATCGTCCGTAGCGGCCGACATGTTCCACCATGCCGTGAACGATCTGAATGATCCCGCGAGGTGGGTGATCCCCGCTCACTACCCCAGCGGGGAACCAACGCTCCATATGGAGTCCGCTCACTCCGTCGTGCGAGGGAACAGACGCTACCTCATGCACGACCTCGGTGGGCAACGCTATTCCTCGATGGCCGCGATGATCTCATCGAACGAGAGCGCGGAATCACGCCACACGAGCGGCTTGGGGCCGATGCAGGAAA
>CAYVBA010000081.1:0-4068 GCA_964448475.1 uncultured Coriobacteriales bacterium | reverse complement strand
TCACGCACGGCATCCGCGCCCGATTCCTTGGCCACGTCAAACGCTACGCGGATCTTGAAGAGCCGCGTAGCAGGCAGGAAGAGCGTATCCGAGACGCCGGGAGTCGCACCCACGGCATCCATCACGTGATCCATGCGCTCCTGGGAAGCGGCGATGATCGTGAACCACACGTTGTACGCGTGGTCGCGCAAGTAGTTGTGCGTGACGTCGGGGAAGGCGTTGATGGCCTCCGCCACGGACTCGACCTTGGCAGGATCGTCCACTTTCGCAGCGGCCAGCGTGGACTTGTATCCCAGATGAGCGGGCGAGAAGGTCGCGCCCACCCGGCGCACGAGACCTCGTTCACGCAGCGCGTTCAGGGCACCCAGAGCCTCGCCCTCGGTGATGCCCAGACGCTCACCGAGCACCTCGTACGGCCGCGTGGCGATGGGGAACCCATGCTGCGTAGCGGTGAGGACGCGCGCTTCGGTATCGGTCATGGGGATGGTGGTTTCCGATTCATGAGACACGACGGATCTAAGCACCTCCGCAACCAGGGGGAACATGACACGCGCCGAGGAGGCCCGGATCGCGCCTCGAAGAACCCCGGTCCTTCTCGACCTGATTCTCCTCATCCCAGTACTTGGGCTCGTACGCGCAGTAGGGTTCTTGCTCCATGTAGTCACCGGTCGCCGCTAGCGCACGAGCTCGGCAGCCACCGCAGACGCCCTTGTACTCGCAGACGCCGCACTTGCCCTTGAGGCGGGAGTAGTCGCGCAGGTCCTCGAAGACGTGGGACTCGGTCCAGATGGTCGAGAAAGGCTGTTCCTTCACGTTGCCCAGCTGCATGTCGAAGTAGCCGCAGGGCTGGACGTCACCGGTGTGGCTGATGAATACGAAGGTGATGCCGCCCAAGCAGCCACGCGTCATGGCCTCGAGGCCGAACTGCTCGGCCGTGAGGGGTGAGCCCTCCTCCACCGAACGCTGGTGCGCGATGCGGTAGTACTGAGGAGCATCGGTGGGCTTGAAGTGGAGCGGACTCGTCTTCTGGCGATCGTAGGCCCAGGAGAGCACGTCCTCGTACTGCTCGGCCGAGAGCTCCACGTCACGCAAATCCTCGCCGCGACCCGTGGGCACGAGGAGGAACGGGTGGAACGCCACGGCGCCCAGCTCCACGGCCAGGTCATGGATCTCGGACACGATGTCGTGATTGAGACGCGTCACGGTCGTGTTGATCTGGACACCCACACCGTTCTCTATGGCGCGGCGGATACCCGCGACGGACGCGTCGAAGGAACCTTCCTCACCACGGAACCTATCGTGCCGCTCAGCGTCGGGGAAATCGAGCGAGACGGAGATACGGCTGATGCGGTGCTCCGCCATCTTCCGCGCGATCTCATCGGTGATGAGGGTGGCGTTGGTGCCCATGACGGGCTTGGCGCCCTTCTCGTGGATGTAATCCGCGAGCTCCCAGACATCGGGGCGGAGCAGAGGCTCTCCCCCGGTCAGGATGAAGATGGGGTTCGAGATGGATGTGATGTCGTCCACCACGCTCTTCATCTCGTCCAGCGAGAGCTCTCCGGGATAATGACCGAACTCGGATGCGGCACGGCAATGCGCGCATGAGAGGTTGCATGAACGCGTGATCTCCCACGCTACGATACGCGGCGCCTTGATGCCCGTCCGCTCCTGATACGCCACGGCCGCAGGTCCGCCACCGGGTCGGAACGCACCGGGCGCACCCGTGTGCCCGCCTGGGTGACCGCCGCCAGGGTGACCTCCCGGATGTCCGCCGGGATGACCTCCGGCATGACCCCCTGGGTGCCCGCCGGGGTGGGTGGGTGCTACGCGCTCAGCCATCGAGCGACCTCCTTGGCGTGATAGGTGATGATGGCATCCGCACCGGCACGCTTCATGCTGGTGAGGATCTCCATGACGAGACGCTCCTCCTCGACCATGCCTGCAGCAGCTGCAGCCTTGACCATGGAGTACTCTCCGCTGACGTTGTACGCGACCGTGGGGAACCTAAACCCATCCTTCACGACCCGCAGCACGTCCAGATAGGACATGGCAGGCTTGACCATGAGCATGTCGGCACCTTCGGCGATGTCCATCTCCGCCTCGCGGAGCGCTTCATCCACGTTGGCGGGATCCATCTGATACGCGCGACGGTCCCCGAACTGCGGTGCGCTGTCAGCAGCATCGCGGAACGGACCGTAGAACGCGGACGCGTACTTGACCGCGTAGGACATGATGGGGATATCCTGGAAACCGGATTCGTCCAAAGCCTGACGGATCCGTCTCACACGACCGTCCATCATGTCCGATGGCGCCACCATATCGGCTCCTGCTCGGGCATGGCTCACCGCTTCCTGGGCGAGAAGATCGAGCGTCGCATCGTTCACGACCCGTCCCTTCTCGTCCAGCACACCGCAATGACCATGATCGGTGTACTCGCAGAGGCAGACGTCGGTGATCACGTAGAGCGCTGGGAAGCGGTCCTTGATGGCGCGGATGGCTTCCTGCACGATCCCGTGATTGTCATAGGCTTCGCTTCCCACGGAGTCCTTGGCGGACGGGAGACCGAAGAGCATGATGGCGCCGATGCCCAGCTCGACGACCTCCTCGAGCTCATCGAGGAGCGTGTCCACCGTGAACTGGAAGACGCCCGGCATGCTGGCGATCTCATCACGTGCGCCCTCCCCCGGCTTCACGAAGAGCGGGTAGATGAGCTCGGCCGGCTCTATACGACCGGTCTCGCGTATGAACGCTCGGACCGTCTCATCAGCACGCATGCGGCGTGCGCGATGGTTGGTGAACCTCAAGGGACTCATGCCTTATCCAACTCCCAGTGGAAGGGTTCGTTCACGCTCTCGGCGCGCTCGCGGCGCAGCTCGATGGCGTGTGCGCGCTCCTCATCGGACTCCCATCCGATCTCCTCGTCGGTGAGGTAGCAGGCGGGGTCGGCTTCCCAGAGGTCACCGGTCGCAGCTTCGGCGCGGACGCGGAAGTTGCCGCCGCAGATGTCGAGCCAACGGCAGCTCGCACAACGACCCTTCACGAACGGACGCTTGTCCTTCAAGCGGAACATGCGCTCGGACTCCTCGGTGGTACGGCTCGTGTCCGACCAGATCTCCGAGAACGGACGCTCACGCACGTTACCCAATGCGAAGTGGCGCCAGAACTGATCGGCGTAGACCTCGCCGTCCCAGCTCACGCAACCGATACCGGCTCCGGTCGAGTTCCCGCGGTTCCACTGGAGGAGCTGGAGCGCGTTCTCGGCGCGGATGGGATCCTCGTCCAGGAGCTCCATGTAGAGGTAGGGGCCATCGGCGTGGTTGTCCACGGTGAGGACCTCGGGGCTTCCGCCACGATCGAACCAGCTCTTGGTGCGATCCATGATGAGGCGGACGGCCTCGCGCGTCTCCTGGTGGTCCAGATCCTCTTCCATCAGCTCGGAACCGCGGCCCGTGTACACCAGGTGGTAGAAGCAGATACGGTTGATATCCTTCTCCTCCATGATGTCGAAGACCTCGTTTATCTCACGCCAGTTGAGCTTGTTGATGGTCATGCGCAGACCGACCTTGATACCGGCTTCCTTGGCGTTCTTGATGCCCTCGAGCGCCTTGTCGAACGAGCCCTCGAGACCACGGAACTTATCATGTGTCTCACGACCACCGTCGAGCGAGACACCCACGTAGGACAGCCCCACCTCAGCGAACTGCTTGGCCAGCTCAGGGGTGATGAGAGTGCCGTTGGTGGAGATGACCACGCGCATACCCTGGTCCTTGGCGTACTGCATGAGCTCCACGAGGTCGGGGCGCACGCACGGCTCACCACCGGAGAACAGCAGGACCGGCGCGCCGAAATCAGCCAGGTCGTCGATCATGACCTTCGCTTCCTCGGTGGTCATCTCGTTCTCGTACTTCTTGTTCTCGGACCCGGCGTAGCAGTGCACGCACTTGAGGTTGCAGGTCTGCGTGCAGTTCCACACCACGACGGGCTTCTTATCCGCCGAGAACTGCAGCATCTCACTGGGAAGCTGCGCTGAATCACGGTTGTAGCGAAGGACATCGGCCGCTTCGACGG
>CAYVBA010000080.1:0-4084 GCA_964448475.1 uncultured Coriobacteriales bacterium | reverse complement strand
CGAACGAAGCTCAGCTGGGTGACTTCGGAGTGGGCGGCATGACCTTCGTGGAGCGCGGATTCGAGACCACCTCCGAGCTCTGGACGGCATCGCTCTTCAAGGAGCGGGGCGTGGAGGCCATCATAGGGACCCACGTGGAGCGGATCGAGCCGGGTGTCATCTCGTACGAGACGCTGGACGGTTCTCATTACCAGCTCAGCTTCGACTTCGCCATGCTGCTCCCGCCGTTCGCAGGTCAGCCCATCAAAGCGTACGACGCCAACGGTGAGGACATCACGCCGCAGATGTTCGCTCCGTCAGGTTTCATGAAGGTGGACGCGGACTACACACCCAAGCCGTACGAGGAATGGCGTGCGGATGATTGGCCCAAGACGTACGAGTCTCCCGGGTTCCCCAACGTCTTCGCAGTAGGGATAGCTTTCGCTCCGCCGCATCAGATCTCCGTCCCGCGCAAGACACCTAACGGTACGGTCATAGCTCCCGCTCCTCCGCGCACGGGCATGCCCTCCGGAGTCATGGGCAAAGTGGTGGCTACCACGATCACCAACCGCATCAAGCACGGCCCCGATGCTCATACCGAGCGCGCATCCATGACGGACATGGGCGCTGCATGCGTCGCCTCATCAGGCACAGGTATGCGGAAGGGTTCTGCAGCAGCGATGACCATGATGCCGGTGGTCCCTGATCACGAACGCTACGAGACCGGCCGCGACATCAAGGACACCCGTGGTGAGATCGGTCTCGCGGGTCACTGGGTGAAGCTCATGCTGCACCACATGTTCATATACAAAGCGAAGGCCAAGCCCTTCTGGTATCTCATTCCGGAGTGATGATCATGACCATGGAGAAGAACGAAGCCACCCACCGACACCCTGGCGGACCCATCGAGACGTTCGAGAACGCTCCCCTACCGACCGCCGCCACTCTGAGGAGACGGCATTCATTGATCAGGCAGTTCATCAAGTTCGTAGGGTTCGACCTGACCATCCTGAGGATGGTCGCGAAGGGACATGATCCGAAGCACTAAGAGTCCCTTGCGCGAACGGAGAAGGCGGTGCCGGTGGGATCCCCCGACCGGCACCGCCGTCAAAATTCAGAGCTCTCTTCCGCGTCAGCTACCAACGCGCTCCGGAAGCGTCATCAGACCGGCTTCAGCCAGCGCGGCATAGGCCTCTTCACGGTTGTCCAACGTGGAGTACGACCACTCCACGAGCTCATCGGCCTGTTCTTGCGTGATGTCACGCAGCGCCAGAAGCGACTGGGAGTCATCAGTAGCCGTGGTCACCCGGAACGTGTAGATGCCTAGCCTCCGCTGGAAGGGATTCTGGTCGAGCACCAGGTTCTGGATCTTGTTGCGCACGAAGTACGCCGAGCGCCTGCCCAGCGCTCCGGTCGTGATCCCATAGCGCTTCTCGTCATGACCGACGCGAGCATTACGCCCGCTCAGCACGGACAAGGTGATCGAGAAGACCAGGATCACCAGGAGCACGACCAGTACCGTCCAATGGAAGAGTTCGCTCCACGGCATGAATCCGGCGATGGGAAGGAAGCCCGCCCGCATGAGAACCACGTGCGCGATGGTCAGGGGAACGATGACGGGGAGCCAACCGGTGAGGAGCGTTCGGATCACGTTCCGCCTCACGGCGACGCGAGCTATACGCTCCTGAGGGATCCCATGGATGTCGGCGAAGTCCGGCATCATCCGGTTCAGCAGACCTTCCACCTCGTCGTACTTGATGAAGGGGTGCACGATGATACCGAACGTGTTCGATTCATCGTCAGAACTGATAGAAGCCGACTGGATCGTGTGCGCTGTGATCGTGGCGTAGCCCAAGAGCTTCATGATGAAGCCCCGGTTGATGCTGATGAACTGGACCCTGTTGAGGTCGATCATGTTCTGCGTCTGCGAGACCAGACCGCGACCGATCTCCAATCTACGTCCGCGCTTCTTGAGCGTGAATCCACCGTACCCGAGCACGCTCGCCGCGACAGAACCAGCCCAGATCAGGACGGCCACCACGAGCGACATGACGATCACGATGACCGTGTTGCTCATCGCGAACCGTTGTAGGAACTCGAACTGCTCACTCGTAGGCAGGAGGAACGCCGGTAGCTGTGAGACGAAACCGATGATGGCCACGAAGATGGGTGCGATCGATGCGTTCGCGAGCCCGGCCAACACGAGCTCCCGGACGCTGAGCGTGTATTCGGCTTCCACGGGTTCCTCGACCACCGCATCTCCGGCGAAGACACCACGGAAGGACTCCGACATCTCTGACACGCTGTGTGCGAAATCCTGTTGAGGGACGGTCGTCTCACCAGGTGCGATGGGCATACCCGTCCCCGACATGGTGACCGGGTTAGCAGCTCCGATACGCTCCAACAGCGACTGAGGCATGGGTTCACCTACGCTCACCCCGAGAGCCTCAGCGATCAGCGGGTCGGTGATGACCACATCCCCGCTCTCGGTAGTCACGAGGGATTCACCCAGATCCTGCTTGTCATCCGCGAGAGCCACTTGGCGTCTCTTGAAGATCTCGGATCTGAGGAGCTCGGCATCCGCGCGCTTCATGCCGTCTACCTGCATGTTGCTGAACGTGTCATCAGCTGCCGTCTCTACCTTGAGAGCTACGAGCCCCAGCAGTCGGTACACGACATCAGCATGGGTATTGATAGCGTTGATGCGCTCGTACGGGATGGTGAGATCCCTCTTGAAGAGGACACCGCGCCGAAGCCGGAGGCCTTTATCCGTCAGTTGCCACGTGGTCACTCGCCACGAGAGGAAGATACTTCCTAGGATGAGCAGCAATACGAAGATGACGATGCCGAGGATAGCGAGAATAGCCACGAACCCCGTGAGCGAACCGAACTCGAAGCCACCGGTGAAGATGGCGGCTACCATCTGTGTGCCTTGGAAGAGCATGAAGAAGAACAACGCCACCACTATGGAGAACGCACTCTTCACGAGTGCGAGCGGATGAGCGCGATGTTCCGCTGAGAAGTCCGAGGTAGGTGCCGCAGCCATCAGATATCCTCCTGCGCGATCCGGGCGAGAACGGATACCTGGTCACGGAGTTGCTCGGCTTCATCCTCCTCGAGACCGGGGATCTCGAAGCTCGCACCTGCAGTGGAGATGTTCACGGACGAGAGATTGAACTGGGACATGATGGGACCCTTGCTCGTCTCGACATGCTGAACGCGTACGAGCGGGATGATCACACGACTACGGATTATGAGGCCGCGCATGATATCCACTTCGGTGGTGGTCACCTCATAGCGCCATCTGCTGTAGCGGATGGGCGGGATCACGAATATCTCGACCACGGCGTTGAGGATGATGAGCCCCACAGCGATACCCCAGACGAGCGTGGTGGGAAGCGATGTCATCTTGGTGAGTACGACTGCTACCACGATGAGGATGATGGCTGTGATGACGACGCCTATGGCCGCATTGATGCGCCAGACGCTCATGATCCTCTTATTGAGACGTTTCTGTGGTAACTCTCGCATCCATGCTCCTAACTCGGGTAATCGCCTGCGTATATACACCCATCAGGGTACAATAAGCCGGCATCGGGATGGTCTTATACTGGTATCGGAACAGCATGTACCCAAACCGGAAGGTGCGAAAGTTGGTCTTCGTCGAGTTCAAAGATGTCTATAAAACGTACCTCATGGGCGAGACCGAGATCAATGCAGCCAACGGCATAGACTTCGCCGTCACCGAAGGCGAGTTCGTGATCATAGTAGGCCCTTCAGGTGCTGGTAAGACCACGGTCCTCAACATGCTGGGCGGCATGGATTCCCCCACTTCCGGGAGCATCTTGGTAGCGGGCGAGGATATCGCGCAGTACAACGACCGCCAACTCACCAAGTATCGCCGAGATGAGATCGGGTTCGTCTTCCAGTTCTACAATCTGGTGCCTAACCTCACCGCTAAGGAGAACGTGGAGCTCGCTAGTGAGATTTGCGATGACTCACTGGATCCGGAATCCGTATTGGAGAGCGTAGGCCTCAGCCATCGCATCAATAACTTCCCGTCGCAGCTCTCGGGTGGTGAGCAGCAACGTGTCTCCATCGCACG
>CAYVBA010000079.1:0-4129 GCA_964448475.1 uncultured Coriobacteriales bacterium | reverse complement strand
TCGATGCGGGCGATCCCGTCACCGACTTGGATGACATGACCTGCGTCACGCGTATCCACGGCGGTCTGCAACGATTCGAGTCGCTCACGGAGCGTCGATTCGATCGATTCAGCAGTGATTTCCGCCATCTATCCTTCACCTCCGGTAGTTTCGGTAGTTAGCACGAGACGCGCATTGCGCAGCTGGGCATTGATGCTGGCATCTATGCGTTGGCCGAGCGCGTTCATGACGATGCCACCGATGATGGAGGGGTCGACCGATTCCTCGAGATGGATCCGGGTCCCGTATTCGGTAGCGAGCTTATCTACGATGGTCCGACGGAGCTCGTCGTCCAAAGGTATCGCAGTCGTCACGTCGACGATCGTCGTTCCGAGCTTCTCCTGGACGGCCTGCTCGAGTACATCGGGCAGACGCTCCAATAATCCGAGATCACCACGTTCGACCATGATTCCGAGCGTCGTCAGAAGAGCCGGACCCATATCACCGAAGATGTCGGTGAGGATTCCGTCACGCGTCTCGAACGGGATCTTGGAGTCGGCCAATGTACGCCCCAGGTCCTTGTGACCCTTGATCGTGGAGACGACGGTTCCGAGCTGACGGAGCATCTCGAACGCATCGCTCTCATCACGAGCGGCTTCGAGCAACACGTCAGCGTAGGTCGCGACGGTCTTCTTCGCGAGAGAGCGATCAGTTCTCATCTATGTTCCCCACCTCTGCGAGGTAGGACTCGATGACCCGCTTGTGTTCAGCAGGATCGAGGTCACGCTGGATGATACGTCCGGCGACCGAAACGGATAGATCCGCTACGGTGTTGCGGAGTTCAGCGATGGCTGCCTTCTTCTCGTTCTCGATGCTCTTCCGAGCGTTCTCAACCATGTCCTCTGCCTCTACCTGTGCCTTGGCGAGGATATCGTTGCGGACGTTCTCTCCGGCGCGCTTAGCTTCCGAAAGGATCTCAGCCGATTCACGACGAGCCTCCGCGAGCTGCTGCTTGTAACCTTCGAGCAGCTGTTCGGCTTCGATACGAGCAGCTTCAGCGGTCTCAAGGGAATCCTTGATCGTAGCCGCGCGCTTATCGAGCATGCCGGCGATAGCGGGCCATGCGACCTTCGCGATGATGCCCCAGATGATCACGAAGACGATCAACATGGGGATGAACTCGGAGAGCTGTGGAATCAGCAGAGCTGCTCCCAGGTTCTCCTCAGCTGCGAAGGCGAGGGACGGAGAAAGAGCAAGGGAACCGAAAAGGGCAGCCGACACCCCGAGGCGGAGTGCGCAGTTGCTTCTATTCGTGTTCACTTGTTGTACCTCCATGCTTACGAACAAGTCAGACCTAGCCGATCTTACCCTGGACGATGAGCACGAGCACGAAGCCGATGAGGCCGAGAGCCTCGACGAACGCTGCAGCGAGGATGAAGGTCGTGAATGCGCGACCCTGGATCTCAGGCTGACGTGCCATGGATTCCACAGCGCCCTTGGCTGCGGTACCGATGCCGTAACCAGCGCCGATGACGGGGAGACCATACAGAAGTGCGAGTCCGATGAATTCCACGGTTCCTCCTAGATTCGTTCGCTCGGGTCCTTCCCGAGCAGTTCTTGACGACAATACCGATGAAACACTATGTCTACGGCGTTCTGAGCCGTGATGACCTCTATCAGTGGTCCGAAGTAGCCAGACTGACGTACACCGCGGACAGCACGGTGAAGACGTATGCCTGGACGAAAGCGACGATCAGCTCCACGGCGTACATGATGGCGAGCAGCAGGAGCCATCCCAGCGAAGGAAGAGCGCCGACGACGGCTGCGCCGGAGAAGGACTCGATCAACGGAGCTGCGAAGAGCGAAGTGAGGATCGCAAGCGCACCCATAGCGATGTGCCCGGCAAACATGTTGGCGAAGAGTCGTACGGAGAGCGTGACGATACGCAGGAAGGTCGAGAAGACCTCGATGATCCACACGATGATGTTGACGGGGAACATGAGCCCGCTCGGGGCGAGGCTCTTCACGTATCCGCCGAGGCCATGTGTCTTCACGCCCCAGTACACGAAGTACCCGAAGGAGACGACAGCGAGGGCGCCGGTGATACCGATGGTTCCGGTCCCCGTCTTGGCACCGGGCACCATACCGTAGAGGTTGTTGACGAGGATGAAGATGAAAATCGAGAACAGGAACGGCAGGTGCTTAGCATAGTCCTTGCCGATGACGTTCTCGCCCACGTCGGTTTTGACGAAGTCGACGATCATCTCGAACATGTTCATGCCACGCCCCTGCGGAACGAGCTTCATCTTGCGGGAGGCGACGACCATGAGCACGACCACCGTCAGGCTGGCTACGAGCATCCAGACGAAGTACTGCGTGATGTACACGCTTTCGGTTCCTGCTACGGGGTGACTCAGAAGGGAGGAGATGAGGTGGTCGATCTGTGCACTCAGATTGGAAAGAGCATCCACGTATAAACCTCTCACTACTTCCGTTTACGATTGAATTTATGGGCTCTTTCCGCACCGTACACAGAAAAAACCACGATAAACACTATAAGTGAAGCTGCTGAGAATGTCTCTAAATAGTCTTCGAAAAAGGCGAACACCACCAATATAGCAACTGTGAGGAATATCGATGAGACGCCGATGGCCACAAGACCTCTGACTATCAAGTTCCCTCCGGTGGAAGCGTCCACATCCTTGCTCGCCAAGATGGGGATCGACGCGCCGATCAGTCCGACCACCGCACCCACGACCAGGGAGATGATGACACCGGTTGAGATCATGACGCCTCCCCGTTGTCAGGCTCGAAGCGTCTCACGACGATCTCCGCCTCCCCGAGGAGGAGGTCCGAGAGCTCATCCGGATAATCATTGCGGTAGATGATCTCCTTCACACCTGCGTTCAAGAGGATCTTCGTGCACTGGACGCACGGGTGGGTGGTCGAGTAGATCGTGGCGCCATCGATCGATATTCCATGGCGCGCCGCCTGGATCACCGTGTTCTGTTCGGCATGGAGACCGCGGCAGAACTCATGGCGCGTTCCGGATGGGATGTTGTGTTGCTCACGGATGCAACCGACCTCCTCGCAATGAGAGAGTCCGGAAGGCACGCCGTTATAGCCTGTCGAGAGGATACGTCGATCCTTGACCAGGACGGCTCCGATCTGGCGACGGAGGCAGGTGGAACGTGTCGCGACCTGCTCCGCGATGCTCATGAAATAGTCGTCCCAAGAGGGGCGGGTATCTCTTCCCGACATCGTCACTTCGTCCCGAAGATGCGGTCGCCCGCATCTCCGAGCCCCGGGATGATATACGCGTTGTCATCGAGCTTCTCGTCAACAGCGCACGTGTAGATGAGCACGTCAGGGTCAGCGGCGAGGACTTCCTCGATACCTTCCGGAGCAGCGATGATGACGATGAGTCGGATATTGGTCGCACCGGCGCGGTTCAGGAACTCGACGGCTGCGGACGCGGATCCCCCCGTTGCCAACATGGGGTCCACGACGATGACCTCGCGGTTGGCGATGTCCTCCGGGAGCTTCTGGTAATACTCGATCGGTTCATGCGTCTCGGGATCGCGGTACAGCCCGATGTGTCCGACGCGCGCAGCCGGGATGAGGTCGAGCATACCTTCGACCATGCCGAGCCCCGCACGGAGGATCGGCACGATAGCGACCTTCTTACCGGTCAGACGCTTGCCTGTAGCGGTGCACATGGGCGTCTCGACCTCGACGTCCTCGAGCTGGAAATGGCGGGTCGCCTCGTACCCCAGGAAGAGCGCGAGCTCCTTCACCAGTTCACGGAACTGCTTCGAACCTGTATCCACACTGCGCAGAAGCGTGAGCTTGTGCTGGACCATCGGGTGGTCGACGACTATGACACGACCGTCGTACATAAGGTTTCTCCTTACGAGCGGAAGGTGAGGAGCTCGGGATAGAGCGGATGGCGCGTGACGAGTTCGCACACGCGGTTGGTTACGGATGTGAGAACGCCGTCCTTCTCGCTCTCGAAGATAGCCTTGGCGATGAGCGTACCGATCTCGTAGGACTCATCGGCATCGAATCCGCGGGTCGTGATAGCAGCGGAACCGACACGGATACCGCTTGTGACGAACGGCGAGCGCTGTTCGTTGGGGATCGTGTTCTT
>CAYVBA010000078.1:0-4132 GCA_964448475.1 uncultured Coriobacteriales bacterium | reverse complement strand
CACGGATACCGCTTGTGACGAACGGCGAGCGCTGTTCGTTGGGGATCGTGTTCTTGTTCACGGTGATGCCGACATCCTCCAGGATGCGTTCGGCATCCTTACCGGTGACCTCACCCGCTGCGGTCAGGTCGACCAGGAGCAGGTGGTTGTCGGTGCCGTTGGAGACGAGGCGGAGACCACCGTCGGTCATACCGCGGCCGAGTGCGTCGGCGTTCTCGAGGACGTGCTCGATGTACTGGGTGAACTCAGGCGAGAGCGCCTCACCGAATGCGATCGCCTTGGCAGCGATGATGTGCATGAGCGGGCCGCCCTGCGCTCCGGGGAACACGGCGGAGTTGATCTTCTTGGCGATACCTTCGTTGTTGGAGAGTATGAAGCCACCACGGGGTCCGCGCAGCGTCTTATGGGACGTCGAGGTCACGACGTCCGCGTACTCGACCGGGTTCTGATGGGCACCCGTCGCCACGAGTCCTGCGATGTGCGCCATATCGACCATGAAGTACGCACCGATCTCATCGGCGATCTCCTTGAAGCGCGCGAAGTCGATCGCACGCGGATAGGCGGATGCGCCGGCGACGATCAGCTTGGGCTTATGCTCACGCGCCTTGGAGGCGACGTCCTCGTAGTCGATCGTCTCGGTCTCGGGATCGAGGCCATAGGACACGACGTCGTAGAGTTTGCCGGAGAAGTTCACGGGTGAGCCGTGCGTGAGGTGTCCTCCGTTGGAGAGGTCCATACCTAAGACCTTATCGCCCGGCTTGATGAGGGCTGAATACGCCGCGAAGTTAGCGTTGGCACCGGAGTGCGGCTGCACGTTGGCGAACTCGGAGCCGAAGAGCTCGGTCGCACGGCTGATGGCCAGTGTCTCGGCGATGTCTACCTGCTCGCACCCACCGTAGTAACGCTTGTTGGGATAACCCTCGGCGTATTTGTTGGTGAGGACGGAGCCGGAAGCCTCCATGACGGCGAGCGAGGTGAAGTTCTCGGACGCGATGAGCTCGATGCTCTCACGTTGACGACGGAGCTCGCCGGAGATGGTTGCGTAAACCTTGGGATCCGCCTTCTTCATGGTCGGCTCGTCCTGATCCATATCACCGATCTTGCAGACGCGGACGTCGTGACGACCACGCTCGAATTCGTTCGTGAGGAACTCATCCACGATGGCTTCGTTGACCTCGGGGTCCACGAATCGACCGGAGAGCGCGATCACATTCATGTCGTTGTGCTGGCGGCCGAGAGCAGCGAACTCGGGTGAGGTGACCGCTGCAGCGCGGATCCCGGGGAGCTTGTCCGCCGCGATGGCCATACCGAGGCCGGTTCCGCAGATGAGGACACCGCGCTCGGCGTCGCCGCTGGCGACCATCTCCGCGACCAAACGGGCGTAGTCGGGGTAATCGACACGGGAATCATCACGGGGGCCGAGGTCGAAGACGGTGTGTCCCTTACCCTCGATGTACGCGCGCAGGCCTTCCTTCTGCTCGAAGCCCGCATGATCGGACGCGATAGCGATGTGCATGTGACCTCCAGACCGGTGTTGTTATGAGTGGCATTATACGTGACGCGCGTCACGTGAGGAGAACGAACGCGATACCGCCGCATGCCACCCGGAATACGCCCGATTGCGCTCATCGGCGGTCAGGGAGGGCGAGAAGACCGTGCACTCCTCTCCCCGTGGCGGCAATCCGTCGCGACCATCCCAGAACGCCGATGTGATGCCGGCTATGTACGCTGCACCGAGGGCGGTCGCCTCGAGCTCCGCCGGGCGGATGACGTCGATGCCGAGGAGGTCGCTTTGGAAGCCGAGCAGGAACGAGTTGGCGGCAGCGGCTCCATCGACCTCGAGCGCCGCGAGATCCATCCCCGCATCCCTCTGCATGACCTCGAGGATGTCCGCCGTCTGGAAGGCGAGTGATTCGAGCGCTGCTCGCACGAGATGCGCTTTGGTCGTCCCACGGGTCAGACCAGTGATGATGCCTCGCGCATCGGGATCCCAATACGGAGCACCGAGTCCGGTGAACGCCGGAACGACGTGTACGCCACCCGTATCCTCGACACTCATCGCGAGTGTCTCCGTCTCAGCCGCGGTACGGATGATCCCGAGCTCGTCGCGGAGCCACTGTATGAGTGCGCCAGCCACGAAGACCGAGCCTTCGAGCGCGTAGGAAACCTCGCCGCCCTCGGCGATACCGATGGTCGTTATGAGTCCGCTCTCGCTCGCCACCGGCTCATCACCGGTGTTCATGAGCATGAAGCAGCCCGTGCCGTATGTGTTCTTGGCACTCCCCGCCTCGAAGCACCGATGTCCGAAGAGCGCCGCTTGCTGATCGCCGACGACACCACGGATCGGAAGCGGATTGGTGGTCACGTACGGAGCGGTCATGCCGTAATCTGCGCCGGATGGAAGCACCTCGGGCATCATCGAGAGCGGGATATCCCACAGTGCCAATAGGTCCTCATCCCACCGCTTCTCATGGATGTCGAAGACCATGGTGCGCGATGCGTTCGTCATATCGGTCGCATGGACCGCACCACCGGTGAGCTTGTACACGAGCCACGAATCGACCGTGCCGAACGCTAGCTCACCTCGTCCCGCCCGATCCCGTGCCCCGGGAACGGAATCCAGGATCCAGGCGATCTTGCTGGCTGAGAAGTACGCGTCCGGGATCAATCCCGTGCGCTCACGGATCATGTCACCGTGCCCGGCCGCGAGGAGGGCCTCGACGGCTGGCGCCGTCCTCCTGCACTGCCAGCAGATCGCACGAGCGATCGGCTGTCCCGTGAGTCGATCCCAGACGACGGTCGTCTCACGTTGGTTCGTGATGCCTATCGCCTCGATGCGATCGGAGTGGATTCCGGTCTTGAACTGGACCTCGGCCATGACACTCATCTGCGATGCCAGGATCTCGGTCGGGTCGTGCTCGACCCATCCAGGGTGAGGGTAATGTTGCGTCAACGGCTTGGAAGCCATGCCCACGACGGCACCTTCGCGATCGACGATGAGCGCTCGCGACGACGTGGTGCCTTGGTCCAAGGCGAGGATGAAGCGATCTGAAACGTCCGTCGTCACGAATCGGCCCTTCCGCGCGGCTCGAGGATATGTT
The DNA here is from genome assembly GCA_964448475.1 of uncultured Coriobacteriales bacterium. GTDB lineage: Bacteria > Actinomycetota > Coriobacteriia > Coriobacteriales > CAYVBA01 > CAYVBA01. Next base: position 1,031 of record CAYVBA010000078.1, on the reverse strand, counting down.
GTTCGACCCAGGCGATGATCTCCTGCTCGACGACTTCGCGATCCAGTTCGTTCAGGAGCTCGTGCCGGCACTCGGGATACAGCTTGAGTGTGACGTCCGCGACACCGCATGACTCCAGACGCCGCGTCAACTCACGAGGACCTTTGCCCATATGGCCGACCGGGTCCTTCTCGCCCGAGATGATGAGGATCGGGAGGTCATCCGGAGTCGCCGAGAGATGGTCCGGCGAGCAGATGCGGGAGAGGAGCCCGAACATCTCGGCATAGGCTCCGACCGAGAACTTGGCGCCCGAGAGTTCGTCCGCCTCGTACGCGTCGACGACCGCCTCGTCGCGCGAGATCCAGTCGTGAGGGGTTCTATTGGGGCGGAACGGAGTGCTGTACGCACCGAGCGCGAGACGCTCGATGATCTCGCTGCGGTACAGGCGTCCGCGCGCCGATCCGATGACCCGTGCGACGCTCCTCCCTGCTTTGATCGGGAGCTGACTGCGGAAGGCCGTGCCCGAGAGGATGAAGCCATCGGCGAGAACCGGATGGTCGACGACGAACGCGCGCGCCAGGAACGAACCCATCGAGTGGCCGAACATGATGAGAGGGACGCCCGGATACGCCATGCGCGTCTCCTGCGCCAGGAGCGCCATATCCTTGAGGATCTCGGTCATACCGCGACCGGGCTCCATGTGCCCGAGGTCACCATCGGCCCCCGCCGTGTATCCGTGGCCGATGTGATCCTCCCCCACGACGACGAAGCCGAGATCCGCTAACGATTCGGCGAACCGTGCGTAGCGTCCGACATGTTCGACCATGCCGTGGACGATCTGGATGATGGCACGAGGGTCCGAATCCCCGCTCGCGACCTCAGCGGGGATCCATCTCTCCATATGTAGTGCGCTGACTCCGTCATGCGAGGGAACCGAAGCGACCTCGTGACGGATCCCGGCGGTCAAGGTCAGTCCTCGATCGCCGCGATGATCTCGTCGAACGAGAGCGCGGAATCACGCCACACGAGCGGCTTGGGGCCGATGCAGGAAA
>CAYVBA010000077.1:0-4236 GCA_964448475.1 uncultured Coriobacteriales bacterium | reverse complement strand
CCAAGGTCAGCGTCCGGCCGTCGACGTCGGTATCTCCGTTTCCCGCGTCGGTGGTTCCGCACAGATCAAGTCCATGAAGCAGGTCGCCGGTTCGCTCCGTCTCGACCTCGCTGCATACCGTGAGCTCCAGTCGTTCGCCCAGTTCGGGTCGGACCTGGACAAGGCGACGCTCGATCAGCTCAACCGCGGTGCTCGTATGACCGAACTCCTCAAGCAGGGTCGCTACACGCCGATGGATGTCGAGGACCAGGTTCTCGCTATCTTCGCCGGTAACGAGGGCTACCTCGATACCCTCGAAGTTGAGCAAGTCGTTTCTTTCCGCGATGGACTTCTCGAGCATGTGCAGCTGCAGCACCCCGAAATCCGTTCCCGCGTACGCACGGATGGCAAGATCTCGGATGAGCTCGCCGCTGACCTCAAGGCAGCTTTCGACGGTTTCCTCGAGACCTTCAAGGCCGAAGCTGAGAGCCAGGTGCGATAGATGGCTAACCTTCGCGACATCAAGAAGCGCATCAACTCGGTGACGAGTACGAAGCAGATCACCCGTACCATGGAGATGGTCGCGACGGCTAAGATCCGTAAAGCGAGCGAGCGCCTCACTGCCGCGGAGCCCTATTCCAATGCCATGCTCGAGATGCTGGCTGGCGTTTCTAGTGCTACTGAGGCAGGGGAGTTCCCTCTCCTCGACGAGCACGAAGAGATCCAGCACGCGATCATCATCGTCATCGCGAGTGACCGCGGTCTCGCTGGTGGTTTCAACTCGACGGTCCTCCACGCCGCTGAACGCAGGATCGCGGAGTACGAGGCTCGTGGTATAGCAACGGAACTGATCTTCGCGGGTAAGAAGGCCGCTTCCTACTTCACCTACCGAGGCAGGGAAGCAGCCCTCTCATATTCAGACCTCTCGGCTGATCCCACCATGGCTCAGGCGCGGGAGATCGCTTCGTATATCAGCGAGAAGTACGTGACCGGTGAGACCGACGAGGTGGTCGTGATCTACAACCACGCTCGTAACGCCGCTGAGCAGGACCTCCACCAGGAGACCATCCTGCCCATCGATCCGTCGAAGTTCGTGACGGAGGACGGCGAAGAGGTCGAGGAATCCGAGTTCATCTTCGAGCCCAGCGCTGCTGCAGTGCTCGAGACGCTCCTTCCTGTGTACGTGGTCACCATGGTCTACCATGCGCTGATCGATTCAGCAGCAGCTGAGCAAGGAGCACGCCGTCGTGCTATGAAGTCTGCGACGGACAACGCCACTGAGATCATCGCGACGTTGCAGCGCAGCTACAACCGAGCACGACAGGACGCGATCACGACCGAGATCACAGAGATCGTCGGCGGTGCCGCGGCTTTGGAGGGATAAATGGTAAACGAAGTGAACGACACCCAGAACAACGTCGGGCGTGTAGCCCGCGTCATCGGTCCTGTCGTCGATGTCCAGTTCGATGAAGACGCCATGCCGGCGATCTACAACGCTCTGACCATCGATGCGGACACCCCTGCTGGACATGTGAGCATCGTCCTCGAGGTGCAGTCGCACCTTCCGGGCGGCGTCGTCCGTACGGTCGCAATGTCCTCGACCGACGGTCTACAGCGCGGTGTCGACGCAGTCGACACCGGTGCTCCGATGAAGATGCCGGTCGGTCCGGCGACCCTCGGTCGCATCTGGAACGTGACCGGCCAGGTCATCGACGGTGGCGAGATGCCGGAGGGTATCTCCGACTGGTATCCGATCCACCGGCCTGCTCCTAAGTTCGACAGCCTTACCACGACCACGGAGATCTTCGAGACCGGCATCAAGGCCGTCGACCTCCTCGAGCCCTACATCCGTGGTGGTAAGACCGGTCTGTTCGGCGGCGCTGGCGTCGGCAAGACCGTTCTCATCCAGGAGCTCATCAACAACCTCGCTCTCGAGCACGGTGGTACGTCCGTGTTCACCGGTGTAGGCGAGCGTACTCGTGAGGGTACCGACCTCTACCTCGAGATGAGCGAGTCCGGTGTTATCGAGAAGACTGTACTCGTCTACGGTCAGATGAACGAGCCTCCCGGAGCTCGTCTTCGCGTCGGCCTCGCAGGCCTGACGGCAGCCGAGTACTTCCGTGACCAAGGTCAGGACGTTCTCCTCTTCATCGACAACATCTTCCGTTTCACCCAGGCAGGCTCCGAGGTCTCCGCTCTTCTTGGTCGTATGCCTTCCGCAGTCGGTTACCAACCCACGCTGGCCACCGAGATGGGCGACCTGCAGGAGCGCATCACCTCCACCGACGTTGGATCCATCACGTCGGTCCAGGCGATCTACGTTCCCGCTGACGACCTCACCGACCCCGCGCCTGCAACCGCGTTCATCCACTTGGACTCGACCACGGTTCTCTCGCGCTCGATCGCTGAGCTCGGTCTCTATCCTGCTATCGACCCCCTCGCTTCCACGTCCCGCGCACTCGATGCGGAGATCGTCGGCGAGGAGCACTACCGCGTCGCCGTCACCGTACAGGAGATTCTCCAGAGCTACTCCGACCTCCAGGACATCATCGCGATCCTGGGTATGGACGAGCTCTCTGAGGAGCAGCGCCTCACGGTCAACCGTGCGCGTAAGATCCAGCAGTTCCTCTCGCAGTCGTTCCACGTAGCCGAGCAGTTCACGGGTAACCCCGGTACGTACATCCGTATCGAGGATACCGTGAAGGACTTCGCTGCGATTATCGACGGCGAATGTGACGACCTCCCTGAGCAGGCATTCCGTTATGCTGAATCCCTGGAAGCCGTCCGTGAGCGTGCCGCGAAGATGGCGGAGAAGTAGGGGAGGACCATGGATCTCTCTCTACTCTGCAGAATCGTCACACCCGAGAGGCAGCTCTTCTCAGGTGAAGTAGGTTTCGTGGCACTGCCCGCGAGCACCGGTGAGATCGGTATCGCCCCGCTCCACGCGCCCCTGGTGGCTACGTTGGGACAAGGCGAGGTCCGTCTCATGAACGTGCGTCGTGATGATACCGAGCGTTATGCGATCTCCGGCGGTTACGTCGAGGTCAAGAACGACAAGGTGATCATCCTCGCTGACCGCGCGGTCGCCGTGGCTGAGATCGACCCAGCTGCCGTTAGCGCAGAGCTGGCTGAAGTGCAGGAGCGTATCGCGAATGCCGAGACAGGCGACGCCCGTCTCGCTAACTACCGTGACCTCGAGTCCTGGTACAAGACCCAACTGGCTCTCAACGCCCGATGATGTGAGCCTGTCATGATGGTGAGTCGAGGGTGCGGCACATCGTGCTGCACCCTTCGTCTTTCATGGTAATCTCGCTTGAAGAAGCGACCCCAGAGTACATCCTATCCCCGAAGGAAGTGATCGTGTGCGAGCTATCCGCGTGGTCGGAGGCCATAACCTGATGGGCACCATCCACGTGGAGGGTGCCAAGAACTCGGCGCTCAAGTTGATGGCAGCAACTATCCTTGCGCCTGGCACATACCGAATCTCCCGCGTTCCGCAGATCTCAGACGTCGAAGTGATGAGTGATGTGCTGAGGCATCTCGGTGCTACGGTCGTGAGGGACGGGGGCGCCATAACCGTCGATACCTCAAGGATTGACGCGTGGGAGACTCCCTACGAGCTCGTCAACAAGATGCGCGCCTCCATCAGCGTACTCGGACCACTCCTGGCACGCTTCGGCAAAGCCGTCGTCGCCATGCCGGGTGGCTGCCAGATCGGAGCCCGCAAGCTCGACATCCATATCCTCGGGCTCGAGGCGCTCGGTGTGAAGTTCGATATCGAGCACGGATATATAGATGCTTCGTCACCGGATGGGATCATCGGATCGAACGTCGTCCTCGACTTCCCGTCGGTAGGCGCTACTGAGAACCTGATGATGGCCTCGGTCCTCTGCGAGGGCAGAACGGTCATAGACAACGCGGCTCGTGAACCGGAGATCGTCGATCTGGCCGAGATGCTCATCTCCATGGGTGCGGATATCGAGGGTACGGGTAGCCCCGTGATAACCGTCACCGGAGTGGAGTCGCTGCATCCGACCGACCATGAGACGGTGGGAGACAGGATCGTCGCGGGTACATACGCCGTCGCGGGAGCACTCACAGGCGGCCCGCTCACGGTCACGGGATTCGACCCCATGCATCTGGATATCGTGCTCAAGCGTATGGAGCAGATGGGTGTAACCGTGACGCGCCACGATGACGGGGTCACGGTCGAGCGGACCGGCCCACTAACCGCTATCGACATCCAGACACTTCCCT
>CAYVBA010000076.1:2912-4248 GCA_964448475.1 uncultured Coriobacteriales bacterium | reverse complement strand
CACACCGAAGAGCTGCGACACCACCACGAGCAGATATCCCAACAGCGGGGCAAACACAGCAACAGCCTGTGACCTCCGCCTGTTCACGAAGAAGAGTGCGGCTGCATAGCCAACGTGGAAGAACACCACGTGCGTGACCACGGTCGCTAGAAGCGTATGGACCAAGAGCTTCTCGCTCCCCGTACCATCCAGTGCCATCCAGGTCGAGACGCCTATGACCACCTGGAGGATCACCATGATGATGAGGGCAGCTATCTCCTTACGGAATACGACATCGAATCGCGAGAGCGGCGTGGAGAACAGGAACTCGTACGCGCCGGACTTGAGCTCGCGGTTGATGAGACCCGCGCCCAGCAAGGACCCGTGCACGGCCACCATCACGAGCGTGTAGAGCAACAGCAGACTGAAGTAGCCTTCCACCGTGGAGACATCCACCCCGTCCATCCCGTAGATGGCGCGGACCACCCGCGGGAAGGAATCCATGAGCTGTGCCAGGCCGTCGCCTGACGTGGTGCCGAAGGCGTCGAACTCCGTCATTCCCCACACGATCATGCTGAAGAACGCGAGGGCCCAGACCAGCGTCCCTACGATCCGTGAGCGTACTTCGCGGAGTATCACATCACACCTCCACGTCGGATCGGCGGAACCAGAGGATGCTCACTGCGAGCGCCATCACTGACACGATCAGGAATCCTGCTACATGCATCGGCTCCAGGCCCTCTTCCAGCAGCAGAAGCGGATCGGCGTACCGGAACGGTGAGAGCCCCATGACCGCCTCGTTATCCACGAGCCGCCCCATCAGAAGCAGCACGTAGAACCCCAGCCCCACACCTGATGCGATTCCCACGGGGTTGTCTATGGTCCGCATGAGGACAGCCATGAGCGAGCCGATCGCGAAGAACAGCAGATGCAGCAGCGCACCCATGAACAACGTGGCGAGAAGAACGTGCCATGTCTTCTCGTCCATCTGGAAATACAGCTTGGAAGCATACGACACGAGGAGCAGGATCGAGTTCGCGACCACGATCGACACGAGACCCACGGCTATCTTCTGGCAGATGGCGCTCGTGCGGCTCAAGGGGCGGGTGAGGAGGAAATCGCTCATGTGGTCGATGCGCTCCCGGCCCACGACGGTCAAGCCCCAGAGCAGGCCCATTATAGCCAGCATGAGGTGGATGTAGCTGAAGGTGTACGCCACGAGGCCTGCATCCGAGAAGAACGCGTCACCTTCCATGCCGAAGCTGCGCAGAACGTCGGGTGGGAACGCGGAAACGGCTTCTCGGAGGGTATCCATGCCCTCGGTGAACGTGGGGTACAGCGCGAGGAACATCACGGC
>CAYVBA010000076.1:0-2812 GCA_964448475.1 uncultured Coriobacteriales bacterium | reverse complement strand
TCATGCCGATGGCGCTCCACGAGATCGAAGAACTTCTGCTGCATGAGCGGGTCGAGTCCGCTCGTGGGTTCATCCAGCATGAGAAGGCGTGGCTTGTGTTGGAACGCTTGGATGACTCCTACCTTCTTGCGGTTGCCCAAGCTCAGGTCACCTATACGCTTGGACGTGTCCAACGCCAGGAGCTCCACGAGCTCGGTCTGGTACGCAGGGTCGAAGTCCTCGTAGAACGAGCCAGCGTAATCCAGGAAGCTCTTCACGCGCATGCGCTCGTAGTAACGGACTTCGCTCGGGAGGTAGCCGATATCCTCAGCGATCTCGGACCGATCGTTCACGGAATCCTTACCGAAGATGGTAATCGTCCCCTCCGTGGGGAAGATCAGCGATAACGCACATCTTATGGCGGTGGATTTCCCTGCTCCGTTGGGGCCGATGAATCCGAAGACCTCGCCCTCCTCGATGGAGAACGTCACGTCCTCGACACCCATCTGCTTCCCGTAGTACTTCTTCAGTCGGTCGAACTCTACGATGCTCATCTGCACTCCCGATCGGCAGCCGCGGGCTTCCTTTTACGATACCCTGAAGTTCACGCGCATGTCAGCCGACATGACTCACCACGGAGGCATCCATGTCCACAGAACTCCTCATGGGGAACGAAGCCATCGCACGCGCTGCGATCCACGCCGGCGTCACGGTGGCAACCGGCTACCCCGGCACGCCCTCGACCGAGATCCTCGAGACCATCGCCCGGATCAACCCTGGTGATGTCCACGTGGAGTGGTCGGTGAACGAGAAGGTCGCGCTCGAACTGGCTGCAGGTGCGAGCTACGCAGGTGCGCGCTCTCTCGTGACCATGAAGCAAGTGGGCATGAACGTAGCGAGCGATCCGCTCATGAGCTTCGCCTACGTTGGCGCGCGGGGCGGCTGCGTCATCGTCGTGGCTGACGACCCCGGCCCTATCTCCTCACAGACCGAGCAGGATACGCGACAGTTCGCCCAGTTCGCTCATATACCGGTACTTGATCCTGTGTCCCCCGAGCATGCCTACGAGCTCACACTACGTGCCTTCGAGCTCTCGGAAGCACATCGACTCCCCGTCATCCTGCGCCCTACCACGCGCATCTGTCATGGCTGTGCCTCGATGGACATCCCCTCGGTGGAGGAGCGCCACATCCACACTCCTGCTGGATTCACCAAGAGCCCTGAGTTCGTGATCTTCCCCAAGCTCTCTCGAGAAGCGCACGAGAAGATGACGGGAACCCTCACACGCATCTCCCTCGAGGAGTCGGCTCGTGAGATCGCAGTCGAGAAGGTAGGCGGCACCGGCGCCGGATCCGTAGCCATAGTCACGAGCGGTGACGTGGACGGCTACGTACGCGAAGCGCTGCATCGAGTCAGCGTCGAAGTGATGGATGCTCCCGAGCTCACCCTCATCAACGTAGCCATGCCGCATCCTTTCCCGGATGCAGCAGTGGCTGAAGCGCTCGACGGGATCACCACCGTGCTCGCAGCGGAGGAACTCGAACCCGTACTCGAGCGCGAGCTCATGCGACTCTCCGGTGAGTACGACCTCGGTCTCCTCGTACACGGTAAGCGTGATGGATGGATGCCCGTAGCCGGTGAGTATTCAGCAGACCGCATAGCGCCGGCTCTCGCAGCGTTGCTGACCGGAGCAGAGGAGCCAGCTGATCCGGATCCCCAAGGTGACCCGTCCTTCTCGCCTGAAGATGACCGGATGACTGCTCCCGTAGCTCCCCCACTCCCCATGAGACCGCCGACGCTCTGTCCGGGATGTCCGCATCGCGCGGCGTTCGTAGCCGTGAAGGAAGCGGTAGGCCGAAGGGCGCAGGTCGTGTACTCGGGAGACATCGGGTGCTACACGCTCGGCAACGCGGCGCCGCTCAACACGACCGATACCTGCTTGGACATGGGAGCCGGAATCACCATCGCTCAAGGACTGGGGATCGTGGAGCCGGATACGGTGCACATCGGATTCGTGGGCGATTCCACGTTCTTCGCGTCCGGCATGACGGGCGTGGCGAACGCCGTGTACAACAAGCACAGGATGACGGTGGTCGTGCTGGATAACGCGACGACGGCCATGACGGGTGCGCAACACCATCCCGGGACGGGTGTGACGCTCATGGGAGAGCGCTCGGAGCCGATCAGGATAGCAGCAGTGCTCGAAGCACTCGGCGTGACCACCATCGAGACTGCCGATCCGCTGGACCGGAAGGCGTCGGTCACCGCGATGCGGAAGGCTCTGGCTGATCCGGGGGTTTCGGCCGTGATCTTCGAGTCCCCTTGCATCGTGCTGTTCCCGCCGCTCGAACCCGTACACGTTGACGCGGACGCTTGCACCGGCTGCGAGGTGTGCATCAGGAAGCTGGGGTGTCCCGCGCTCCTCTTCGACGACGGCAAAGCTCACGTGGATGAGGCGCTCTGCAACGGCTGTGACCTCTGCGTGCAGTTCTGCCGCTTCGACGCCATCATCACCCCGCGCGAAGGCGTCCCCTTCCCCGAACGCGCAGCTCTCAGAGGGGGTGAGTGACGTGTCCACCACCTTCGACGCCATCGTCACCGGCATCGGCGGCCAAGGGAACGTGCTGGCCAGCCGTCTCATCGCGTACGCTTACATGGAACGCGGGCTCGCGGTCCGCACGGCCGAGACCATCGGTATGTCCCAGCGGGGCGGCACCGTCATGAGCCATGTCCGCGTGGGCGCGACGCTCTACGACATCCCTACCTCGCTCATCTCCACCGGCGGCGCCGATCTCATCCTGGCTTTCGAACCCGCCGAGGCCCTTCGTGTGAT
>CAYVBA010000075.1:0-4286 GCA_964448475.1 uncultured Coriobacteriales bacterium | reverse complement strand
CGTGGGAGAGTAGGTCGTTGCTGAGCACTTCGAAGGGCTCTTTCTCTATTTCTGGGGCCTCCTGCAACATCATTCATAGTTCTCTTCCTTAACGGGAAGAAGCACTTGAAGCTCTCAAGTAGATGCAGGAGGCAATCAGGTATGCAGCGATCCACACCAACCAGCGCAGCTCTTATCGATGCAGCTATGGGACGCGTCCCTATAGACATACTCTTCACTAATGCGCGCATAGTCGATGTCCTCGCACGTCGTTTAGTCGAAGGTTCGATCGGAGTATTCGAAGGCGTGATCATCGGTGTTGCGGTCGAGGGCAGTAGGCCACTCTGGACGCGTCATCCTCGAGAAGTCATCGATCTCGGGGGTCACTATGTCAGCCCGGGCCTCATCGATGCCCATCTACACATCGAATCATCCAATATCACACCAGCTCAATATGCACGCCTCGCAGCAGGAAGGGGTACTACGACGGCCATCGCCGACCCTCATGAAGTCACGAACGTCGGAGGAGTGGATGCACTCCATTACATGGTGAAGGATGCTGCCCGAGCTCCCGTCGATATCAGGTTCATGATTCCGAGCTGTGTGCCATCTCTGCCTGATGAGCTAGCTGGAGGAAACGTCAACTCCGAGGACATGGCTGTACTTATCGATGAGAATATCGATGACTTCTTCGGTATCGGCGAGATGATGAACATGCCGGGAGTAATCGATGCTGATCCTGAAACCCTCGCGCGAATAGAACTCCGTCATCGTCTCCGCTCGGGAGTGTGTGATGGGCATGCTCCTGGGCTTACGACGGAAGAGATGGATGCCTATGCTCTAGCTGGCATCTCCGCGGATCACGAATGCAATACTGCAGATCAGGCTCTAGCCCGTATCTCGCGCGGTATGTACGTCATGGCGCGGGAAGGGACGTGCTCCCACGACGCAGACGCGATTCTCCCACTCGTCCGGGAAGATCCACGTCTGGCGAACAGAGTCTGTCTCTGCACGGATGACAGATCTCCCTCCGATGCTATCGACATCGGTATGGTGGACAACGTAGTCCGACGCGCTGTACTCCTCGGGATTGATCCGATCGACGCCATCTCGATGGCGACCCTGACTCCCGCTGTGCTCTTCGGTATCGATCGTCCCGGTGAGGATCCGGGCATCGGATCCATCGCACCAGGAAGACGTGCGGACCTTCTCGTCATGGAGAACCTCGACTTCGATCGTCCGCCGCTGGCCGTCTATCATGCGGGCGAGAAGATCGCAGAGAATGGAGCTGCATCGTTCGAGCTTGCGGAGGCCGACTCGGAGCTGTGCGAACTCGAGGAGCGTATGCGGGGTACGGTCAAATTGCCCGAACTCCCTCATGAGATCTTCGACTTCCCGTTCGATCCTTCGGTACCGGTCATCGGGATCCTACCGCACATCGTGGTGACCGAGAAGCTCACGCGGGAAAGCGAGGAAGGGCTTCACCGAGTTGTTTCGATCGAGAGGCATGGAAGGTTGGCTGAAGCCGTCGAGCAAGGTGGGGCACTCGCGGATCTCATCGGAACGTTCATCGGTAGGGGTTTCGTGAGTGGATTCGGGGTCGACGGCGCGATCGCTTCGACGCAAGGGCATGACTCGCACAACCTTCTGGTCATAGGTGATGATGCAGATGATATGCAGCTGGCAGCATCCCAGATCGGGTCGGGCGGACTCGTGTACGTGCGTGATGGAGAAGTCATCGCGCGGTACGATCTGCCTATCGCCGGCCTGATGAGTGATGAGCCGGCTGAGGAGATGGCCGAGGCGCACCGTGTCTTCTCGTCCACTCTGACCAGCGCTGGAGTGCCTGAAGGAGTCGACCCTATCATGGGGCTCGTGTTCCTGTCGTTGCCCGTGATTCCGGAGATTCGGATCACACCTCGGGGAATCATCGATCTTACTCGTGACAATGAGGAGCTCATACGTTAGATTCGCTTGTATCGGGTATTCGTAGCCCATAAGAATGGTAGTCTTACGCTTCGTCGTAATCGCTGTAGAGGAGATGCAGATGGTAGATAAGGAACTCGTCAAGAAGACTCTTGAGCTCGTTCGCCCCAGCCTCCAGGCTGACGGGGGCGATGTCGCGTTCGTGGATGTGGACGATGATGGCGTGGTGACCGTTGAGCTTCAGGGTCATTGTGCTGGCTGCCCCATGTCGCAGATGACGCTTGCTCACGGTATCGAGCGCGTCCTGAAGGATCGCGTCCCCGGCGTCACCAAGGTCGTCAACAACGCGTAGACGTGACGTGAACACAGGAACCGGACAGAGAGCCGCCGAGAGGCGGCTCTCTTCTCATCAGGGAGGAAGCAGATGATCCTATCGGATCGTAGTATCAAGGAAGAGCTCGCATCGGGTCGGATCGTCATCACACCTTTGGACGAGAAGGATATACAGCCGGCTAGTGTGGATCTCAGGCTTGGCACGGATTTCCGTGTGTTCAGGAACTCGCGATATCCCTATATCGACCCGACCATCCATCAGGAGGGTCTGACCGAAGCGATCATCGCGAGTGAGGAAGAGCCATTCATCCTGCATCCTGGTGAGTTCGCCTTGGGCACCACGCTCGAGCGCATCCAACTTCCCGATGACTTGCTCGGCCGACTGGATGGCAAGTCCACACTTGGGCGCGTAGGGCTTATGATCCACTCGACGGCCGGGTATGTGGATCCGGGCTGGGACGGACACCTCACCCTGGAGCTCACGAATGTCTCCAATCTTCCCGTGCTCCTCTTCCCTGGCATGAGGATCGGCCAGATCAGTTTCACGCAGATGAGTACAGAGGTGGATGTCCCGTACGGAGACCCCCGTCTCGGATCGCATTACCAGGGTCAAGTAGGGGCTACGCCCTCAGCGCCGCTCGACCGCTAAGCGTACGGCATCTCAGGCAGCAAGCAGAAGGCCCGCTCATGGCGGGCCTTCTTCGTTACGGCTTTGGTTTGATAAGGCGCGCTTACGAACGCTCGGGGTCGAGGTCCCTCATCAGGAAGCCTGAAGGGAGCTTCGGGGTGAAGAAGGTGGACTTCTGCGGCGTCACATCGCCGGAACGCGCCACATCACCGATCATCTGCACGGTGAGGGGAGCCAGGAGGAGACCGATGGCCCCGTCCTTCTCGACCGCATCCATCACGACCTGCTCATCATCGGTGAAGGCGAGGTGCTCGAGGTCAGCGGGGTCCGAGGTATCGATCCCGAGCTCGGGAAGGATGAGCTGAGCAGCGACGACCGTGTCCAGAGCGAGATGCTCATCGGTGTGTTCCACACCGGCTTCCTCCGTGAGCGTACGCATGGTAGCCAGAAGATTCTTGCCCGTCAGCTTGTGCGCGGTGTCCGCGTTCTCGAGGAGGACGTAGGTGTTCTCATCGAGGATATCCAGCACGCCGTCGAGGGAATCGAGCGGCTCGACCGTGAACTCGGCCGAAAGCGCGTCGAGTGCTGCGCTCACATCCAGATCATCCTTCGGCGTGATGATACGGTGATAACCCTTCACGACGAGGCCGGTATCCTGCTCCTCGACGAGTGCCATCATAACGGATGCGGCGGGGTGTTCCGCATCACCCAACACGTCCTGCTCACGCGCGTTGGCCACGGCTACCGTGTAGCGGTGATGGCCGTCCGCGATCACGACAGGCACGTCAGTCATAGCAGCGGTGAAAGCGAAGTTGATGGAGGGGTCGTACGAAGCGTAGAGCGCCGTACGGTCACCCACCTTGCCGGTCGATCCAGCGATCGGACCCGAAGCAATAGCATGCTCTATAAGGGCGTCGAGTGGCGTGCGATCCTCGAGCGCGTAGAGCCCGAAGATGGGAGAGAGGTTCGCTTCGGTACGGGTCAGGAGCTCATAGCGATCGCCGAGCGCCTTGGGCAGAGTGGCCTCGTGGGGCAGGATGACCTCGTCAGCGAACTCATGCAGCTGTACGGCCGAGAACACCGCGATCCTGGTGAACCCGTTCTTCTCGCCTGCGATGGTCTCCGTGAAGTCCTGGACCATGACGTAGTACGCTTCCTGGTCATCGGTCGCGAGGACGTCCTGTTCGATCCAGTCCGAGAGGGTGCGTGCACCCGTGACGTACCGGGATTCGGGATCCGTGGGGTCGGTCGAGCCGTCAGGGAGCTCGAGGAGCACCACGTTATGAGGGGAGTCCTCGATGAGAGCGGCTCTCTCATCAGGTGAGATGACGTCGTACGGGGGAGCTACCAGGTCCGTGATATCGGTCGAATCGGAGACGTAGCGGAGTGCGCGGAAGGGTCTTACTTCTGCCATGCTTCA
>CAYVBA010000074.1:0-4289 GCA_964448475.1 uncultured Coriobacteriales bacterium | reverse complement strand
GGTCGCGTGACCGAAGAGGTCGTCCCCGTGCCCGAGCCCGACTTCGGCGCTCTGGCGGAGGAGCTCTCCGCTGAGGCGGAAGACGATGAGCTTGTCCGCGAGAAGGTCATCGATTTCACGGTCATGACGGAGGAGCAGGCACTCGTGCAGACCGACCTCATCGGGCATGACTTCTTCGTCTTCACCAACGAGGAGACCGGCGCCGTGAACGTCATCTACCGTCGTCACAACGGTGGTTACGGCATCATCAAGCCGAACCTCGAGGCACCTGAGGCAGAAGAGGAATAAGCTCCTCCCTTCTTGCTCCACCTCTGAACCAACCGAAAGACCCGCCGAGTGCGGGTCTTTCTTGCATCTGAGTAAAACATTGCGACTCCACCTAAGTGGAGGGTCTATACTGATTCGACTAGTGGACGTAGGGATGACGAGGAGCGAGGACATTATGAAGCGTTACCTGATGACACCTGGACCCACCCCTGTACCACCGGCCGTCCTGGAGAGCCAGGCGCGACCCATGATCCATCACCGGACACCTGAGTTCTGCGAGACGGTGCGGTCATGCGTCTCCGGTCTGAAGGAAGTCCTGCATACGGAGAACGATGTCATCATCCTCGCATCCTCAGGTACCGGAGCGATGGAGTCCTCCATCGCCAACTGCTTCTGTGCTGGTGACACGGTGATCGTGTGCTACAACGGCAAGTTCGGTGAGCGTATGGCCAAGATCTCGGAGGCGTACGGACTGAACGTCGTGGAGCTCTCGTACGATTGGCGCGAGGTCGTGGATCCCGCTGATGTGGAGCGAGCACTGGCTGAGCATTCTGATGCTCGCGGTGTAATCCTCACGCAGTCCGAGACCTCGTCGGGCGTCCTGAACGACGTCGCGGCGGTCGGTGCGGTCGTGGCCGATCATGAGGACTGCATCTTCATCGTGGACTCCATCACGGGTGTGGGTGCCGTGGAGCTTCGGACCGATGACTGGAACGTGGACGTGGTCATGACCGGCTCCCAGAAGGGCCTCATGCTCCCGCCGGGCCTCGCAGCCGTCGCTATCTCCGAGAAGGCATGGCGCGCGTGCGAGCGTGCTACGCTCCCGCGCTTCTACTTCGACTGGCGTCGTTACCGCAAGAGCTTGGATGCCGACACCACCCCGTTCACCCCGGCCGTCTCGCTCATGCATGGCCTGCAGGTGGCGCTCGATATCATCCTCGAGGAAGGTATAGAGGAGGTCGTGGCACGCCACGACCTCCTCGCCCGAGCTACACGCGCAGGCGTGGAAGCACTGGGATTCGAGCTCTTCGCACCTGTGGAAGGGCGGGGGAGTGCCGTCACGACCGTGCTCGCGCCTGAGGGTGTGGACAGCGGCAAGCTCGTGAAGATCATGAAGGATGATTACGGTGTGACCATCGCCGGTGGCCAAGATTCGTACAAGGGCAAGATCTTCAGGATCGGGCATCTGGGTTACATCGGTGAGTTCGACATCATCACCACGCTTGCAGCGCTCGAGATGGCACTGACCGATCTGGGTGTGGATGTGGAATCCGGCAAAGGTATCGCAGCAGCGGAGCAGGTATTCATGGAGGCGAGGAAGAATGGCTAGAGTGCTCATCGCGGAGAAGCTCTCTCCGAAGGCAGTGGATGTCCTCGAAGCACGTGATATCAATGTGGATGTGCGCACTGGTATGTCCCGTGAGGAGCTTTTGGAGGCCATCGGCAAGTACGACGGGCTCATCGTTCGTTCGGCCACTCAAGTGGACGAAGAGCTGATCCTCGCGGCTCAGAACCTCAAGGTCGTAGGTCGCGCCGGGGTCGGTGTGGATAACGTGGATATCACCGCGGCTACGAGTCGCGGTGTCATCGTCTGCAACGCACCAACGTCCAACGTCGTTTCCGCAGCTGAGCAGACCTTCGCGCTCATGCTGGGCATGGCGCGCAACACGGCTCTGGCTAACGCGAGCATGCATGAGGGCAAGTGGGAGCGCGCACTCTTCCAAGGTAACGAACTCGATGGCAAGACGCTCGCCATCTTCGGGCTCGGTCGTATCGGTGGTCTCGTGGCCGATCGTGCCCGCTGCTTCGGTATGGACCTCATCGGGTACGACCCGTACGCGTCCGACGAGCGTGCTGCCGAGCTCGGTATCACCAAGTACGACACGGTGGAGGAGATCCTGCCCCTGGCCGATTTCATCACAGTCCACCTGCCCAAGACCAAGGAGACGCTCGGCATGTTCTCGACCGAGCAGTACAAGGCCATGAAGCCCGGTGTGTACCTGGTGAACGCCGCACGCGGAGGCATCTTCGACGAGGCGGCTGTCGTGCCGTTCCTCGAGTCCGGTCACGTGAAGGGGATCGCACTCGACGTCTACTCGACCGAGCCTCCAACGGATTCCGCGCTCCTCGGCCTCAAGAACGCCCTCCTCACGCCGCATCTCGGTGCCTCTACGGCGGAAGCTCAGGAGCGCGCCGGCACGCAGATCGCGTCCTACGTTGCAGCAGCACTGCGTGATGAGCCTGTCCCCACCGCCCTCAACGTGGCACGCACCGATCCCGAGTCCCGTGCTACGCTCGAGCCCTACATAAAGGCCGTGCGTGATGCTGGTCGCCTCATCGCTCAGATCTTCGATAAGGACGAGGTCATCGGTGCTGTGGATGTCAACTCCATGGGTCGTCTGGCCAAGCTGGATACACACATCCTCACTACTGCGACACTACGCGGAATCTTCGAGGAGCGCTCCGACGTTCCGGTCAACCTCGTGAACGCGGACTTCATTGCAGAGGAGCAAGGTCTCACGGTGACCGAGCAGTCCACGGCTGACGGCGGAGATTACGTAGCTAAGGTCGTCATCACCGCTCGCTCCAAGAAGCACACGCTCACGGTTCACACAGCTATCGACACACAAACAGGGGAGCCCCGCGTCGTGGGTCTCATGGATTACAAGGTGGACTGGACCATCCGTCCGCACACCATCATCCTGCGCTATCCTGACCGTCCAGGCATCGTTGGCCGTATCGGCAACCTACTCGGCCAGTACGACGTGAACATCAACAACCTCGAGGTCGCTCCCAAGGAAGGATCACCCAAGGCTCTTCTCGTCATGGGAGTGGATCAGCAGGTCCCCGCAGAGGCTCGTGAGATCCTCGAGCGCGAGATCGTGGACGAGGCGTACTACATCGACTTCTAACAGCTCGGCTCGGAGGTATCGGATGAGAGTGGCAGTAGTAGGTTTCGGCAACATAGGGCGCTCGGTGATCGAAGCCATCGAGGCGGCTCCTGACATGGAGTTCGCTGGCTTGATCAGGCGTGATCCCACGGACGTCCCCGCGGGTCTCGCACCCGATCTCGTGGTGGCTGACGTGGATGATCTCCCGGCGCGCCCTGACGTCGTGATCCTTACCACGCCCTCCCGTCTGGTTCCCGAGGCTGCCGCGGAATACCTTGCTCGCGGCTACAACACGGCTGACAGCTATGACATCCACACGGGCATCGTGGACCTGCTGGCTCACACGCGCCCCGTGGCCGAGGAGCACGGCACCGTAGCCATCCACGCGGCCGGATGGGATCCCGGTTCGGATTCCGTGGTCCGCGCGCTCCTCGAGGCCGCAGCGCCCCGGGGCATCACCTACACCAACTTCGGACCCGGCATGAGCATGGGTCACACGGTAGCCGTCAAAGCGATCGACGGCGTCGCAGACGCGCTCTCCATGACGATCCCGGTGGGCACCTCGATCCACCGCCGCCTCGTCTACGTGGAGCTCGAGGAAGGCGCCGACTTCGAGGCGGTGGAGCGCTCCATCATGGAGGACGCCTACTTCGTGAACGACGAGACCCACGTCACCGCCGTCGAGGACATCGCTTCCATCATCGACACCGGCCACGGCGTCCAGATGATCCGCAAGGGTGCTTCCGGCGCCCACGCCAACCAGCGCTTCGAGTTCAACATGTCCATCGATAACCCCTCGCTCACCGGCCAGATGCTCGTCTCCTCGGCGCGCGCAGCGATGCGCCAGCAGCCGGGCGCCTATACCCTGGTGGAGATTCCCATGATCGATCTCCTTCCGGGCGAGAAGGACGAGCTGATCTCACACCTCGTCTGATCGCTCTCCGCACGATCGCAGGATAGACCAAGAAAGCCTCCGTCACCGGAGGCTTTCTCATATCACCCGGGAGGGGTGGGTGATCGGAGAACCCTCGCGGAGGAATCGGGCCGCGAGGGTTCCCAAGGGAGGGAGGTAGGCTTCTCGCTACTAGAAGCCCAGGAAGTTCACGGGTACTGCGGCGTGGACGATGAGGT
>CAYVBA010000073.1:0-4309 GCA_964448475.1 uncultured Coriobacteriales bacterium | reverse complement strand
CATGCTCCTGGACAAGGAGGTGCTCGCGCAGCAATCCACCGTTCTGGGCGAGAAGGTCGAAGCGCTCACCACCACCATCCATGAAGAGGCCGGTGAGGAGTTCAAGATCGGCTCACCCAAGCAGCTGAGTCGGATCCTTTTCGAGGTGCTCGACTACACGCCCAAGAAGAAGACGCGGACGGGCTACTCCACCGATGCGAGCGTGCTGGGCGAGCTGACGGAGGAAGGTCCGCTGCCTGCGATGATCATCGAATGGCGTGAGCTCACCAAGCTACGCTCCACGTACATCGACGCACTTCCGCGTATGGTCGCCGAAGGTGACGGCCGCCTCCACACCACCTACCATCAGACGGTGGCAGCGACCGGTCGACTTTCCTCATCGGATCCGAACCTTCAGAACATACCCGTGAGAACAGAGACAGGTCGGGCGATCCGCGAGGCGTTCGTGGTGCCTGAAGGGCGCACGTTCGTATCGGTGGACTACTCTCAGATCGAACTCAGACTACTCGCTCATCTATCAGGAGACGAGGGGCTTATCGATGCCTTCAAGCATGGCAGGG
This sequence comes from uncultured Coriobacteriales bacterium, assembly GCA_964448475.1. Taxonomy (GTDB): domain Bacteria; phylum Actinomycetota; class Coriobacteriia; order Coriobacteriales; family CAYVBA01; genus CAYVBA01. The sequence continues at coordinate 3,749 of CAYVBA010000073.1, read as the reverse complement.
ATTTCCATGCATCCACGGCATCTGCCGTCTTCGGAGTGGATGTGGATGAGATCACGCCGGACCTCAGAAGTCGTGCGAAAGCAGTCAACTTCGGGATCGTATACGGACAGCAGGCGTACGGGCTTTCCCAGTCGCTTAAGATCGGGTTCGGCGAGGCGCAGGATATGATCGATCGCTATTTCACAGCGTTCCCCGCTGTTCGCTCGTATCTGGATGAGACGATCGCGCAGGCCACCAAAGACGGCTACGCTGTCACGATGTTCGGGCGTCGCAGGCCGATTCCCGAGCTTGGGTCGCGCAACCCCAACCTCCGTGGTTTCGGAGAGCGTACCGCCATGAACCACCCACTCCAGGGGAGTGCGGCCGATATCATCAAGCTGGCTATGATCCGCATGCAGGAGAAGTTGGATGAAGAGGGCCTCGAGACCCTCATGGTTCTTCAGGTGCATGATGAACTGGACTTCGAATCGCCCGACGCGGAAGTAGAGCGTGTCAAGGAGCTCGCGGTCGAGGTCATGTCCAGCGTTGTGCAGCTGGAAGTGCCACTTTCGGTATCAGTGAGCGAAGGGGACAACTGGGCCGTCGCTCACTGATGAGCGACTACGAGCTCCTCGAGTAGTGAGGGGAGCTCGAGCAATGACCCATTCCATGTCACACGCTCGTCATCACTCTCCTCGACGAGGAACACGCGAAGCCCGATGTCCGGGTCGGCCAGATCGTTGCGGTGGTCGTTGCCCACCATGATGGCTTCGTCCACCGAGACTCCGGCACGAGCCAGCGTCTCCTCGTAGTACCGAGCGTACGGTTTCGTACGCGTGGATGTCTCGTACGAGGTGATGAACTCGAAGTCGGAAGGGGAGAACCCCGCCCAGCGCACCCGCTCTATCCCTATGGGTAGCGGGAACGTAGGATTTGTGGCCAGCACCGGCTTCAGCCCCAGTCGCTTCACGGCTTCGACCGCCTCGTGAGCACCCTCATGCGGCCCGTAGTCGGCTCTCAGATGGTCAAGTCCCCGTTCGTGATACCGCCTGAAACGCTCGGTCACCTCGGGAGTGGCCAGATCGATGCCGATCTCCTCGGCCATCATGCGCGAGAAGATCCCCTCGTTCGTCATGTCATCCGTCCGCGGCCTGAGCATGACGTGCGATGCATGCATGATCGCCTCCTCGCTCCGAGAATACGGGAGTCCGGACACATCAGCGATCAGTTCGGTCAGGTCGGCGAAATACCCTTTCAGGAATTCCACTAGATCGAGATCCAACAGAGTCTCATCGAGATCGAACAACACGGCACGTAGCATGGATCCTCCTGGTAGTTGATAGCCAGTATCTACCCAATGCGCTCGCGAGGTCGGCTCCGGAGGGCGAGAAGGACGGGGATCCTACTCCGCTGCGGCTCATATCAGCGCTGTTACGGTATAAGGAACCGGAGAGCCGGGTCGTTCGGCTCACGGAGCGAGGAGTGGAGGGTCCTTATGGAGAACCCGCAGATGGTACTGGAGACGCTCGCGATGATCGCGCTCGGGATATCCCTCGCGGCGGCATCGGGGTTCCGTGTCTTCATACCGTTGTTTATAGCCAGCGTCGCATCTATGACGGGGCATCTGGAACTCGCCTCGTCGTTCTCATGGCTCGCCACTTGGCCTGCCGTGATCCTGTTCGGGGTAGCTTCCGTCGCCGAGGTCGTCGCCTACTACGTGCCCGTAGTGGATAACGCCCTGGACACGATATCCGTACCTGCATCCGCCGTGGCAGGTACCGTGCTCGCTGCATCGTTCATCGTGGCTGACATGTCACCGCTCATGAAATGGGCGCTCGCCATCATCGCAGGTGGCGGCACGGCCTCACTCATCAACGTGGGGGCCGCCGCTGTCCGGGGTACCAGCACGACCATGACGGCAGGGGTGGGGAACGCGGGAGTCTCGACCGCGGAAAACACGGGATCGGTAGGTATGGGGCTTCTCGCCCTCGTCGCACCCATCGCAGGGCTGGTGGTCGCCGTCATCCTCGTCATAGTGGCCGTGGTGCTGCTCGTGAAGTTCGGGAGTCGGCTCAGGAGCACTCCGGAGCGGAGAGCTCGTGAGCACTGGTGACCCGCGAGCCGTTACCATCCTGTGAATTCTGGTACCCAGCGGCTTATCCGTGGCAATCTGCTCACGGATATCGTATTCTATACCGTACGTGTGTCCGTCCGGGCGCGCGGAAAGTCATATAGGCCCCCGAGATGTGGTTTCGATTGCAGGACGTAATATCCGACGTAGGCGATGACCATGATGATCGGGGCCCCGATGTTTTGAAAGGGGTCCACTCTTGAGTGAGATTCAGAACTCATCCATCTTCGCGATAGAGGATATCAGCGAAGACGAGATGAACCAGCTCATCGACGGCACGTTGACTGAGTTCGACGAAGGTGATCTGGTCAGCGGAACCGTCGTCAAGATCGAGCATGATGAGGTTCTTCTGGATATCGGCTTCAAGTCCGAGGGCGTCATCCCCTCCCGCGAACTCTCTATCCGTAAGGATACGGATCCGTCTGAGATCGTGGAGCTCGGTGATGAGATCGAGGCGCTCGTCCTCCAGAAGGAGGACAAGGAAGGCCGTCTCATCCTGTCCAAGAAGCGTGCTGAGTACGAGCGCTCGTGGAACCGCATCGAAGAGAAGTTCAACTCCGGCGAGAACGTCGAAGGTGAAGTCATCGAGGTCGTCAAAGGTGGTCTCATCCTGGACATCGGTCTCCGAGGATTCCTCCCTGCATCCCTCGTCGATCTTCGTAGGGTCAAGGATCTCTCGTCCTACCTCAACACGCGTATCGAGGCTCGCGTCATCGAGATGGATCGCAACCGTAACAACGTGGTTCTATCCCGTCGCGTAGTGCTCGAGGAGAGCCGCAAACATGAGCGCTCGCAGATCCTGTCGCAGCTCGTCAAGGGTATGCGTCTCAAGGGTACGGTCTCCTCGATCGTCGACTTCGGTGCATTCGTCGACCTCGGTGGTATCGACGGTCTCGTCCACATCTCCGAGCTCTCCTGGAACCACGTGAATCACCCCTCCGAGGTCGTCAAGGTCGGGGAGGAAGTGGAAGTCGAGGTCCTGGACGTCGATCTCAACCGCGAGCGCATCTCTCTTGGGCTTAAGCAGACCACCGAGGATCCGTGGCGCTCGCTCGTCAAGAACTACCCGATCGGCGCGATAATCGAAGGTCGCGTTACCAAGCTCGTCCCCTTCGGTGCATTCGTCGAGTTGGGTGATGGCATCGAGGGTCTCGTCCACATCTCCGAGATGGCTCGCCAGCATGTGGACCAGCCCAATCAGGTGACCGCAGTGGGTAACGTCGAGCACGTCAAGGTCATGGATATCGACCTGGATCGCCGTCGCATCTCCCTCTCCATGAAGTCCGCTGCGGAGACCCTCGGCATCGAAGTGGATGTCACTCCGCTCGAATCACCGGCTGAGGACGAAGACGCAGAGGTAGCTGAGGCTGTTGACGCTGACGTCGTCACCGAAGAGGCTGCCGTAGAGGCCGAGGCTGCTTCCGAGGAGGCCCCTGAGGAGGAGGCTGCTGCTGAAGAGGTCACCGAGGAGGAGGCGCCTGCAGAGGAGGCTGCCCCTGTGGAAGATCCTGAAGCAGAAGAGGAGCCTGTCTCCGAGGTGGAAGCTGAGGAAGAGGACGCAGACGCGTAATCATCACGCAAGCGTCACGCAGATAACGTACCATCCAGGACCGCGTCGAAAGGCGCGGTCCTGCTTTAC
>CAYVBA010000072.1:0-4322 GCA_964448475.1 uncultured Coriobacteriales bacterium | reverse complement strand
TGACGGATGATGAGATCTCCTGGTACGTGTCCACGGGTGAACCGATGGACAAAGCCGGTGCTTACGGTATCCAGGAGCTGGGTGTCCGCTTCATCGAGCGGATACACGGTGACTACCACACGGTGGTGGGATTCCCTATCGCTGCCTTCTTGAGGAGGACCGCCTGATGTCGGATCGTATCCGTGGTGCGGAGCTAGGTGTACTTTCGGGGTTCTCGGTTGGACATGCGCAGGATCTAGCTGCAGGCACAGGAGTGACGGTCGTCGTAGCTCGTGAGGGTGCGGTTGGTGGCGTCGCCGTTCGCGGAGGCGCACCGGCTACGCGCGAGACCGATCTGCTCGCACCGGAGAACACGGTGGACCGGGTGGATGCGGTCTGTCTGAGTGGTGGTAGCGCGTACGGACTTTCTGCTGCTGACGGCGTGATGACCACACTCGAGGATGCGGGTCATGGTCTGGATGTCATGATCGCGCGGGTGCCGATCGTCTGCGGAGCTTCGTTGTTCGACCTGGGCGTCGGATCGGCTTCCGTCAGGCCTGACGCTGCACTCGGCGCGGAGGCGACTTCTATCGCACTGGAGGGATGGGATACCCGCACAGGGAACGTCGGTGCCGGAACAGGCGCAACCGTGGGCAAGCTCCTCATGATGCAGCCGGGCACCGTGATGAAGGGCGGTCTCGGTCAATCAGCGTTCCAGCTGGGAGAGCTCACGGTCGTGGCCGTTGTCGCGGTCAACGCCGTGGGCTACGTGGTGGATCCGGGAACGGGCACCGTCCTCGCAGGCGTGCTCGACCCTGTGAGTGGAAGCCTGATGCCGATAGATACCGCCATCGAAGCAGGGAGTGTACCCCTCCTGAGGACCGCTACCACCATCGGCGTCGTCATGACGAACGGGATCCTCACCAAAGCACAAGCTACCAAAGTGGCGAGCATCGCTCATGACGGGATCGCACGCACCATCATCCCCGCTCACACGACGAACGACGGCGACGCGCTCTTCGCTCTCTCATCGGGAAGCGTCGCAGCACCCACCGACCTCATCGCCCACCTGGCGACGCGAGCCGTCGAGGCCGCCATCGTGAACGCCATCGTCACAGCAGAATCAGCGTACGGGCTTCTCGCCCACGCGGACCTCCCTACGACCTAGAGGACGACAGATGATCCCACAGCCCATCCAGCACCAGATCGCGTACGACGCATCCGTCATCCACGTCTACGTGTACACGCCCGAAGGCGTAATGGACCTCCCCGGAACACCCCTGGCGATCCTGCCTGTTCCCACTCCGGTACTGCTGCTGCACGGGAACGGTGAGACGCACCACATCTACGATGCGCTCATCTCGGAGCTCTCGCGGACGCGGACCGTCATCGCGATCGATACGCGGGGTCACGGCGAATCGCTCGCGAGCATCGCTGAGCTCACCTACGAGCTCTTCGCGCAGGATGCCGTCGAGGTACTGGATCGTCTCGGTGTGCCCGAAGTGCACGTGGTCGGGTTCTCGGACGGCGGCATCACGGCGCTCAACCTGGGCATGCATCATCGAGCTCGCGTGCTGAGTCTGAGCGCGATCGGCGCGAACCTCTCGCCCGACGACATCCTCCCCGAGATGTACGAGGAGATGCGCGTCCAGTACGAGGGTATGCCCGCCCCGACCGCCGACGAGGACTTCGAGGACATCGAACGCAGGCTTCTCCGCCTCATGCTTGAACAACCGCATATCGATCCTGCGGAGCTGGAGTCGATCGTGGCCCCCGCGCTGATCATGGCGGGCGAGAACGACCTGATCGCTCCTGAAGCGACCCACCTCATAGCCGATCGTATCCCCTCTTCCGAGTTGGCCATCATCGAAGGTGCTTCCCACTACGTGCTCGACGACGCTCCCTGGACGGTCTTCGAGCTCATCAGCGAGTTCATCGAGCGCCATGAGCGCCCCAACCAAGGGCCGTCTGAACTCGCGGTGAATCCGCTGCTCGAGGTCAGGAAACTCGTGGAAGATGACAAGCCGGCTGTGCTGAAGCTCTACGAGGACGTGATCGCCTCGCTCTCGGAAGGCATCAATTACGCTGGCTGGAAGCCGGGCGTGTATCCCACGCTGGAAGTCGCGGAACGACATCTGGGCGATGGAGTGCTCTACGGTGCTTTCGTACGGGATACGGGGCAACTCGTGGGATCGTGCTCGCTGCGCTACGACATCCCTGAGTACTACAACGTCTGCGGCTGGGAGGTGCTCCCCCAGGAAGAGGTCATGATGATCAGGACACTGGTGGTGAGCCCCACCGTTAAACGTATGGGAGTAGCCAAGACGCTCCTCGCGTTCGCGCGCGATCTGGCATCGAGGGACGGAGCGCGAGCTATCAGGTTCAACACCTCAGCGCAGAACGTGCCGGCCAACATCCTGTACCGCAGGCTGGGCTTCACCCGGTACTATACCTTCCTGCTCCCCTACCGCGGTTTGGATATCTCTGACTGGACCATCCCCTACGAGCTCAGGCTCGATGAGACGGCTGAGGAACAGCACATCGTACAGACCGATGAGTTGTGAGTGACTCGGATCAGTTGAACCCGAAGACCCGCTGAGCCACGTGATAGAGACCGAGTGACATCCGCTTGCCCACCCCACCGGGGAGCGATGAAGCGACCGAGAGTGCGTTGTAGCGGATCCTCCGGTACATGTCTGGGCGCGATCTCCTGAGGTGCGTCCAGAGCTGCTGCAGGTCGGGTTCCGCGTCCGGGTCATCCGACATGCGCGTGAAGATGGTGCAGACGACCATCATCAAGGTCAGGTAGCTGTACATGTAATCCCTGAGACGCTTCTTATGGATGTCGCGCTCGAGATCGTACGCATCGATCATGATGCGCGTGATCCTGAGCTGTTGATCGATCCGTGAGATCATGACCTTCTCGTTCACACTCTGATCGTCTCGTCCGATCTGGTAACAGTACAGATCGAGATCGGCGTAGAGCATCGACTTCACCCGCGGCAGCGGCACGTACGCATAGATGTTGTCCACGTAGAAGGTGTGCTTGGGTAGCGGAAGCGGCCGCTGACGGAGCAGCTCGGTACGGTAGAGCAGCGAATGCATGAGCAGATTCTGGTGGGGCTTGAACGTACCGATCGTGTCCCAGGAGAAGAGCTCTCCTTCGGGCATCACACTGCGGTATCCTATGGCGCGCTGGGTGCCTTCATCCACGTTCTCGTAGACGTAATTGGTGATGAGGAGGTCGAGCCTGACTTCATCCGCTTGCTTCTCACGCAGGATGGTGAGGACCGAACGGAGCGCATCCGGGTCCACCCAATCATCGGAATCGACCACCTTGAAGTAGCGTCCTCGTGCATGCTCGAGCCCGGTGAGTACCGCTCCCCCGTGACCGGCGTTCTTCTGATGCACGGCTCGGATGAGGTCGGGGTGGCGCTCCTGCCATTCATCAGCCTTCTGCGGAGTCTCATCCCGAGTGGAGCCATCATCCACGATGATGATCTGCAGATCCTCGGGGTCGGCGCTCGCATCCAGGAGTGACTGGATGCAGATGTCCATATACGCAGCCGAGTTGTAGCACGGTACGGCCACCGAGATCCATGGAGTGCTTTCCACCTACGCCGTCTCCTCACGTCCGAGTAGTCGATCCGAAAGCTCGAGAGCGGCTGCCACTGCCGCATCCATGTCATAGTATCGGTACTCCGCGAGCCTTCCAAGCAAGTGCAGGTTCGGGACCTCGGCCGCCAGATCCTGATACCTTCCGTAGAGCTCTTCGTTCGTAGGGTTCGCGATGGGATAGTACGGATCGAGACCGGCCGCACGGTCGTACGCGACAGGATACTCACGCAGGATGGTGGTCCGCCCTTCGAGCTCCTGGCCGGTGAGCTTCTTGAACTCCGTGATACGCGTGAACTCTTCCGAGACAGGGTAGTTGACGGTCGCGACAGGCTGGAACGAATCCACCGGAAGCGTCTCCATCCTGAGATCCAGACTCCTGTACGGCAAGTCACCGGCTACATGGCCGAACAACTCATCGATGGGTCCGGTGTAGATGACCAGTCCGTCGTACGGGTGGCCACCCAGGATGACCCCGTCCTTCTCGACCACCATACGATCGAGCGCATCCACACCGAGCCGCACGTGGATACCCGGATGATCGAGCAGGCGCTCGAAGAGCCTCGTGTAACCCTCGGCGGGCATCCCTTGGTGGGGATCCTGGAAGTAGCGATCGTCATCCGAGATCTGCACGGGAACGCGCCCGGTCACCGCAGGATCGAGCTCCTCGGGTGTCACACCCCACTGCTTGAGCGTGTAGCCAAGGAAGATGTTCTCGTAGATGTAGT
>CAYVBA010000071.1:1337-4595 GCA_964448475.1 uncultured Coriobacteriales bacterium | reverse complement strand
TCGGCCTCGAGGATCATCGCACGACGCTCACGCTCGGCTTTCATCTGGCGGTGCATTGCCTGTGTGACGTCCGATGGTGGCTCGATCCGTTGGAGCTCCACGCGGACGATCCTCACGCCCCATTTGTCAGTGGCATGGTCAAGGATGTCGCGAAGGCTCGTGTTGATAGTTTCACGGCTGGTGAGAGACTCGTCCAGCTGCATCTCACCGATGACGTTCCTTAAGTTGGTCTGAGCGAGCTTCGTGGCCGCGATATAGAAGTTGGTCACGTTGTAGAGCAGCTTCACGGGGTCGGTGGCCTCGTAGTAGACGACTGCATCCACGGTGACCACAACGTTGTCCTTGGTGATGACTTCCTGTGGGGGAACCTCCACGATATTCTCGCGCATGTCCACCTTGGTGAGCTTGTCTATGAACGGAACGATGATGTGCAAGCCGCCATCCAACGTTCTGCTGTACTTACCAAGGCGCTCGACTACGCCCTTCTCGTGGGGGCGGATGATCCTGACCGTCTTGCCCGCTAGATAGAGAACGACGACAGCCAGTATCACGAAGATCACAAGCCCCGCCAATGGCCCGAACAGCACTTCCAATAGCATCTCGTCACTCCTTGTCTAGAGCCGGCGTACCCGTTTCGGGGACGATTACGGCACGGGTTCCTTCTATGCGGACCACACGGATATCAGTACCCTCCCCGAGGATACTCACACCGTCTTCAGGGATTGCGAGCCAGATTTCGCCTTTGACGCGGACCTGACCGGTGGCAAGATCGGGATCCACACGCTGTGTTACAACACCATGCGCGCCGACCATACGGTCGATCGCACTCGTCTGCTTCACGTTGCCCGTGACACTCCGGGCGAACGGCCTCAGTAGGAACAGGGCAGGGAGAGATAGGGCGAAGAATGCAACCCATTGCAGAGGAATGCTCACGTCGAGCAGATTGAGGACGAGTGCTGCGAGCGCTCCGAGCGAGAACGGCAGGACGAAGAACGTCAACGTGGACGCCTCTATCACAGCGAAGCCGATCGCCCCCAGCAACCAGACCCAGAACCAGAAATCCATGCACTCACTCCTCAGTTCGCGCCCTACTCACCGTACCAACACGATTACGTGGGTATGGTACATAACCAAGATACGTTACTTGTTCCCCTCCTAAAGGCGGGGAGTACTTCGGATGGAGGAACGATCATGGTTCACGCACCTATCGTGCTCATGGTGAGCGGAGGGGCTGACTCGACGTACCTCACGCACGCTGCAACCGGATCAGAACTCGACCTCATGGATGGTAACGGCCCTGTAGCCTTGGATTGCTCACGTCTCACGATCCTACACGTCAATCATTCGATCCGTCCCGGAGATGCTGAAAAGGACGAAGCGTTCGTTCGCTATCTGGGCGAGAAGGTAGGAGTCCCCGTCGAGGTGCGAACCGTTGATGTGCCGGGAATCGCTGAGGCTGAGGGAAAGAACCTCGAGCTCGTGGCTCGTGAGGTACGTTACGCTGCTGCCGATGAGCTGCTCTCCGAACTCTGCGACGCAGCGGGTGTCAACCGATCCGAAGGGATGATCCTCACTGCCCACACGCTCGACGATCGCGTCGAGACGTTCTTGATGCGACTCATCGATGGATCGGGCACCGCTGGATTGCGCTCGATCAGGCCGGTTCGCGGAAGGATCGTCCGCCCGCTCCTCTCGCATACCCGCAAGACCATAGAAGCAGAACTCACAGCTGCTGATCGGGAGTGGTGTACGGATGAGACCAACACGGATACGTCGTATTTGCGCTCGTACGTACGACACGAGGTGATCCCGCTCCTCACAGCTCGCAACGGACGCTTTCTCGAGAATATGGAGCGCACTATGCGTAACCTCGAGCGCGATGAGGATTACCTCTCATCAGTTGCGCTCGAAGCTTATCCGCATGTGACGCGGACGTCTCAGGATGGTTCGCTCGTCATGGACGCTTCAGCGCTCCGCGCCTTCCATCCCGCGGTACGCAATCGCATCATCATGGAGGCCATGACGCGTTCGGCCGATGATGATATCCGCATAGAAGCCGAGCACGTGGGTCGTGTTGCACGCGCTATCGAGGAGGGTGGTGCACTCACCCTCCCAGGGGGCGTGTTCTTCTCGGCTGACTCCCATGATGCGCGGTTCCTTCCAGGGGAGCTCCTCGCAGAAGAGCCGTTCACGCCGGTGCGCATCGCTCCTGTCGCGTCAGTGGACCTCGGGAGGTCGGGCACGATCCACATCGGTGAAGCGGTACGAGTTCCGGAAGGAGAGGATCCCGAAGCATTCGCGCGACGCATCCGCGAAGGTGGAACCGTGAACGGAGTAGAAGTTGAGCACATCGAGGTTATCGATGCTGGTTCCATCCGTGAGCTCACGGTGACGCCCGTCGTGGATGGGATGAGGATCCAACCGCTCGGGATGGAAGGGAAGTCCCGCCTCGTCTCGGACATCCTCATGGAGGCAGGGGTGCCACGTCATTCTCGCCCGCATACACCGGTGCTGCTGGATGAAGATGGTGGGAGTGTGTGGGTGGTGCCGTTCCGCCTGGCTGAGGCCGTTCGCGTAGGGAAATCAACACAGGTATTAGTATCATTAGGATTCTGCTCTTGAGGAATGGATAGATATATACGAACGGAAAGGGTCGTGAGGCGTACATGTCCATGCATCCGGATGTTTCGGAGATACTGTTCACGGAAGAGATGATCGCCCAGCGTATCAGTGAGATGGGCGCTCAGATCGATCGTGATTACCAAGGTGAATCGCTGTTGCTGGTAGCGGTGCTCAGAGGAGCCGTCGTGTTCACGGCGGACCTGCTCAGGGCCATCACGCTCCCGGCCGAGGTGGACTTCATGGCGGTCTCCAGTTACGGGAGTGCCGCTTCCACATCGGGTGTGGTGCGCATCATCAAGGATCTGGATACCGAGCTCGAAGGCAGGAACGTCCTGATCGTGGAGGACATCCTGGACTCCGGTCTGACGCTCAAGTACCTCCTGCGCAACCTCGCGTCCCGTAAGCCCGCTTCGCTCGAAGTGGCGACGCTTCTGCACAAGGAAGGCAAGCAGCGGGCGGACATCCGTGTCAGGTACACCGGCTTCACGTGCCCCGATGAGTTCGTGGTAGGGTACGGGCTCGATTACGCGGAGAAGTATCGCAACCTCCCGTACATCGGAGTCCTCAAGCCTGAGGTTTACGAGTAGGAGAGTAAGTGGACGAGAAGAACAAGAAGAACATCCGCACAGGATTGCT
>CAYVBA010000071.1:0-1237 GCA_964448475.1 uncultured Coriobacteriales bacterium | reverse complement strand
GGCGTCCCGTTCTTCTCGATATCAGGATCCGACTTCGTGGAGATGTTCGTAGGTGTGGGTGCTTCCCGCGTCCGCGACCTCTTCAACCAGGCGAAGGAAGCAGCCCCTTCCATCATCTTCATCGATGAGATCGATGCCGTGGGTCGTCAGCGTGGAGCGGGCCTCGGCGGGGGTCACGATGAGCGTGAGCAGACGCTCAACCAGTTGCTGGTCGAGATGGACGGGTTCGAAGCGAACGATTCCGTCATCCTGATCGCAGCCACCAACCGTCCCGACATCCTGGATCCGGCGCTGTTGCGTCCGGGTCGTTTCGACCGCCAGATCACGGTGGACCGTCCTGACGTCAAGGGTCGTGAGGCCATCCTCAAGGTCCACGCCGAGGGCAAGCCGCTCGACGATGACATCGATTTCGCGACGCTCGCACAGCTCACACCTGGGTTCACGGGTGCTGACCTGGGCAACCTCATGAACGAGGCAGCGCTGTTGACAGCTCGTCGGCGTAAGCGCCGCATCGGGATGGATGAGATCACTGAGTCCATGGAACGCGTCATCGCAGGGCCTGAGCGCCGCAGCCGCGTCATCACGGAGAACGAGAAGCGCACCATCGCGTATCACGAATCCGGTCACGCGCTCGTGGGTCACATCCTGGAACACGCCGATCCGGTGCACAAGATCTCGATCATCGCGCGTGGTCAGGCACTAGGCTACACGCTATCCATGCCGACTGAGGATCGCTTTCTCAAGGGTCGCAAGGAGATGTTGGCTGAGCTCGCCGTCTTCCTGGGTGGCCGCGTAGCCGAGGAGATCGCTTGCAACGACATCACGACCGGAGCCTCGAATGACCTCGAGCGCGCCACTAAGATGGCTCGTGATATGGTCACCCGCTACGGTATGAGCGAGGACTTGGGAACCCAGGTCTTCGGTGAGGCGAACCACGAAGTCTTCCTCGGTCGTGATTACGGTGCAACACCCGACTACAGTCAGGAGACCGCGAACCGTATAGACGCCGAAGTCTCCCGCATCATGAAGGAAGCACGCGAGCAGGCTCACATCATCCTGAATGAGCGCCGTGAGCAACTCGACCTCATGGTGGAGGTGCTCATAGAACGTGAGACGGTGGAAGGTGAGGCCGTGAAGGCACTCCTTGAGAACCGCTGGGAGTCCTACCTCGTGGAAGAGGAGCAGTATCTCGCGGAGCGTAAAGCGCGTGAAGAGGCTGAGCTCGCATCTGAGAAGG
>CAYVBA010000070.1:0-4635 GCA_964448475.1 uncultured Coriobacteriales bacterium | reverse complement strand
GTCACGGTCGAGCGGACCGGCCCACTAACCGCTATCGACATCCAGACACTTCCCTATCCGGGATTTCCTACTGATATGCAAGCCCAGTTCATGGTCATGGCAGCGATGGCCGAAGGAAACTCGATCATCACCGAGAATGTGTTCGAGAACCGTTTCATGTTCGCGGGTGAGATCGTTCGCATGGGCGGAGATGTGAGGATCGAAGGGCACCACGCGCTGGTCACCGGTGCGGGTCGACTCTCCGGAGCTCGTGTCGAATCCACTGACCTCCGTGGCGGCGCATCGCTCGTCCTCGCGGGGCTCGTAGCCGATGGCGAGACCCTCGTCACCGGTGTGGAGCACATCGAGCGTGGTTATGAAGGCTATGCCGAAGGGCTCGCTTCCATAGGTGCGGAGATCGAGGTCGTGGAGATCGATCAGCCCCGTTCGTGAATTATGGGATTTTGCACGAGGGCGGTTCACCTGCGAGGTCATGGTGTCGGAGTGATGTACGATTCACTCTCATCTACGTTCAATGAGGGGTTCCCAAGATGGCCAAGGACAGATCGATAGTGCGCGATGATCTCTCCCTGTATTCTCGTGATACCAGTCTTCCGCGATATCAGGAGTTCCAGGCCGGGAAGCAGAAGCGGCGCAACGTAGTCACCGTCCTTCTCGTAGTGATGGTCGCGTTGCTCGTGGCTACGGCCACGGTCGCATTCGCTTACATCAACTCGGTATCTACCCGGCTCGCCGCCCCCGAGCGCATCACCTCCGAGCTCAGGGAAGCATTGGCGCCTGCTCCGGAACCTCAGGATCCGTTCTACATGCTGCTCATCGGTCATGACCTGGAAGATGGCGGGGTCGCTCGATCGGATACCATCATCCTCGCGCGCGTCGACCCGCCGGAGAAGTCGATCACCCTCATCTCGATCCCGAGGGACACACGCGTGAGCATCCCGGGTCACGGCAAGCAGAAGATCAACGCGGCGTTCGCGTACGGGGGCCCTGAGCTCACTGTACGGACCGTATCCGAGTTCGCTGATGTCCCCATCACACACTACGTGGAAGTCGACTTCGATGAGTTCAAGTCCATCGTCGAGGTCCTCGGGGGCGTCGAGGTGGACGTCAAGGAACGCGTGTACCACGAGCTGATCCCCGTACCTCCGATCGAGCCTGGACTGCAGACGCTCGACGCGGCGCAGGCCATGAACTACGTGCAACTCCGCAACTATCCCGACGGCGATTACCGCCGTATGGAGCACCAGCGTATCTTCCTCAAAGCCATCGCTCAGAAGATGCAGAGCATGGATCCCGTGACGGCGATCCGCCTCATCAACGAGGTGGCGGACATGGTCAACACCGACCTCACGCTCAGTGAGATCGTGGATCTCTACCGCCAGTTCGGTGGGATGGATATGGATGACATGCATCAGGCGGTCGTCCCATCCCATCCTGAGATGATCGATCAGCTTTCGTACGTCGTTCCCGAGACCCGTGCGTGGGAGCGCATGATGGATCGGGTGAAGGATGGTCTGCCGCCTACGGACGAGAAGACATCGGGCACGTCCTCCAGCAAGGAGGAGAAGAAGTCGTTGAGTCGTGAGGAACGCGGCAAGGTGACGATAGCCGTCAAGAACGGATCGGATATCTCAGGTGCAGCGAAGGATACGTCCGAGATCCTCGGCAAGAAGGGCTACAAGCAAGGCTTGTATGGCAACTTCGAGGAGCACAAGGACGACACCATCATCCTGTATCGGAAGACCGAACACGAAGCAGCAGCGCAGGATGTGATACAACTCCTCGGACAAGGGCATATCCAAGAAGCAGGAGACGACTACGAATTCGATGATGATATCCTTGTCATCATCGGCTCCGATTGGAGCAAGTCCAAGATCGCGGAATAGGAGAGTTCGATGGCCGATCTAGGAGAGACATTCCGGAAGATGTTCCTCGCCAGTGTGGGCGCAGCAGCCGTAACCGGTGAGAAGGCGCAAGAAGTGATCGATGATCTCGTCGCACGTGGAGAGATCACGGTCGATCAGGGTCTCGAGTTCAACAAGGAGCTCAAGCACCGCGCTGAGGAGACCATCGCTGAGGTCCGCGATCAGAACCTCTACGACAGGATCGCTTCCCTCGACCCCGCGGAGCGCGAGGCGCTTCTGAAGAAGCTCGGGGATCTGGACGCACAGCCCGTCGTCACGCCCGACGTCGCCGAGGATGAGACCCCTCCGATCATCTAAGGAGAGGCCTTCCCATGGCAACCAATCGTTTCGAGCGTCTCTTCCCATCGGAGGAGCCGCGGCCTGAACTCGCAGGCACCAAGCGGATCAGCCGCACCAAACGCGTGCGCCAGATCTTCTCGATCATGCGCCGCTACGAAGTCACCAAGGGCATCACTCCTGATGCGTTCCGCCGTATGTTCGAGGATCTCGGTCCCACCTTCGTGAAGATGGGCCAGTTGCTCTCCATGCGCTCGGAGATCCTCCCTCAGCGGTATCGCGATGAGCTGACCAAGCTCCGCGCCGATGTCGTGGCACTGCCGTACAACGTGGTGCTCGAGACGCTCGCTGCGGAATACGACCGCCCCCTGACGGAGATCTTCAGCGACATCGATGAGGAGCCTCATGGCTCCGCTTCCATCGCTCAGGTCCATAAAGGGCGGCTCGCCACGGGCGAGGACGTGGCCATCAAGGTCATCCGCCCTGGTGTGCTCGAGGTGATGGAGCAGGATATCTCGATCATGCGCCAGTTGGCTCGTATGGCCAACGTGGTCATGAAGGCCGATGACGTGATCGACCTCGAGGGCGTCGTCGACGAACTCTGGGCGACGTTCCAGGAGGAGACCGACTTCCTCCTCGAGGCACGGAACCTGGAGGATTTCGCCCGAGCCAACGAGGACATCGTCTACATCTCGGTCCCTCATGTTCATCGGGAGTACACCACACGCTCGGTGCTCGTCATGGAGTACATAGATGGGATCTCGCTGACCGAGACCGACCAACTCGTCGCCGCAGGTTACGACTTGGAGGAGATCGGCGAGAAGCTCGTGGAGAACTACTCCAAGCAGGTCCTCGATGACGGGTACTTCCATGCTGACCCGCATCCTGGGAACATCCTCATTCGCGGCGGTCAGATCGTATACATCGACCTCGGCATGATGGGCAGGCTCTCTGCGCGCAACCGGATCGCGATGGGCAACATCATCCGTTCTGTGGGCAAGCAGAACATCCCTGAGCTCAAGTCCGCGCTCCTCCAGTTCGCGGTAGCGAAGGATGGAGCCAACATAGATCACTCCCGGTTCCTCGAGGACCTCGATGACATAGTGGATCAGTTCGCGACCGTCGATCTCGATGAGCTCGACATCGGAGCGTTCCTCACCGATCTCTTCAACCTGGCGCGCCGCAATCACGCGGAGCTTCCTACAGCTGCAAGTATCATCGCCAAGGGCTTCGTCACGCTCGAGGGTGTTCTCGATGAGTGTCTCCCGAACACGAACATCGTGGAGATCATCACTGACCATCTGAGCCGCGCTCAGTCACCCGACGTCCTTCTCGAGAATGAAGTGAAGGAGATGACCGTCCTTTCACGCGAAGCGCTCAAGAACTCGATCAAGGCGCTCGGAAGCACGTCAGAGATCGCAGAGATGCTCACTCGAGGCCAGCTCAAGTTCAATGTCGAGGCGACCGGTTCGGAAGAACCACTTCGCCGCCTCGCCTACATGGTGGATCGGCTCACGCTCGGTATGATCATCGCCGGTCTCTTCGTGGGCTCGAGCATCGTCTACAGCGCTAAGATCCAACCCCTCATCTTCGGGATCCCGGTTCTCGGATTCTTCGGATACCTCGGTGCGTTCATCCTCAGCGTGCTCGTGGTGCTGGATATCTGGAGGAAGACTCGTAGGAATAGATAGGATCGGCGAACGCGCTTACGGAGATCTATTCTGGCGAATAGAACGTGGATCTCGTGCTCGACCCCGCGCATATCGATCCACGAGAGCATGGGTCTTCGAGGACACGTGATGAGGAGCTGCAATAGAGTGCATGACCGCAGTGCTGTCTCCGGATGCTGAAGGCTGTGAGGAGAGACTAGCCAGAAACTTCGCCTCACTCTTGTCAGGAAAAGATGGAGGAGCGTAATCTTCGGTCAGTACGAGATCTGCTCTGATATGGTAGTAGGTCGCGAGAGGGTATTCAGGTAAGTGCGGGTCAGCTGCTCCCACAGGAGCGACTCTCCTACATCGAACCTCCAAGAAATCCCGCTTGACACCCGAGGGTGGAAGGGATAATGTATCTCCTTGCGCCGTGACCCCGGTCACGGATCAGGACCTTGAGAACCGGATACTGTAACCAGACAAACGAAGTCATGAGGAAGTAAGAAAAGAAGCCATCCTGACTACTCTTCTTGAGTAGGAAGATGGTTCTTCGAAAACTCCGAAGATTCTGACTGAGTGGATCCGATACGTACTGTATCTACTGGAGCTAGGAAGTCTTGTACACGCACACAGATGCGTGAAACAACAACGAACTTCTTCGTGTCCTAACATCTTACGGACACCAACACGTATATGCCATCCTGAAAAGGATGCCATGCATATTCGAACGGAGAGTTTGATCCTGGCTCAGGATGAACGCTGGCGGCGTGCTTAACACATGC
>CAYVBA010000069.1:0-4700 GCA_964448475.1 uncultured Coriobacteriales bacterium | reverse complement strand
CGGGTGCGATGGACTCGCAGAGCTGGCAACCGATGCAATCTTCCTTGCTGACTACTGCCTTCATAGTGCTCCTCTCACATGGCGCACGTGCGCCTATCCACATTCCGTTCCTTTTGGCGGATGTGAAGTGCCTACGTGATAAGCGGATACTACACCAGAGAGATGCAGATTGTCAGTGAGAACCCGATCGACGCGAAGTCGCGACCGTTCCTGCATAGGGCTCACCCATCGAGGACGATGGTTCCTCCGCAACTCGACCCCGCACCAGCGGTGCATGCATAGCAGTGGCTGCCGGTCAGTATCGTTCGGTTCTCCATGAGGGAGGGGTGCTCTATCAGATCGCGAACGTAGAGGGGTGCTGAGTTTCCATCTGCATCCGGGAAGTCGACCTTCTGGCATGTCATCCCCAGTACCTGGTTGAAGTCGCAATCGTAGATGGTGCAATCCCACCCGACCGAGATCTGGCTCCGGCACATGAGTCCGTTCAGCGTGCTCGGATTGAAGTTCTCACGCAACAACGTCAGATAGTCGTCGAAGAGTCCCTCACGCAGGAGATATTTCCCGTGGCGCCCGAGCGGGATGTTGGTCATCGTGAGTAACTGATCGAAGACGACGCCATGATCGTGCTCGAGCGTATCCCGATACAGACTTTCGAGTTCTTCCTGCGCGGGAGGCAGGATCTCCTGCTGTGGATTGAAGACGAGATCGAGTTTCAGACGTGGATCGGAGCCGTAGCCGACTGCGTTGAGCTTACGGAGTATGTCCAAACTCGGATCGAAGGTGCCGATACCGCGCTGTTCCTCTGCTTGTACGGACGAGAGCGTGGGGAGTGATGCGATCACATGTATACCGAGCTCGGCGAAGAGATCGATGAAGTGCTCGTATTCCGGGAGATCCAGGATGACGAGGTTCGACCGGACCATGATGTGGTCTATCCGCTTCGAAGCTTCCCGTATGAACCACGCTGCATGCGGGTTCATCTCAGGGGCGCCGCCGGTGATATCGAGCGTCTCGAACGGATATCGCTCCAGAATCTCGAGCACGTCCTCGAGTCCTTCCCTGGTCATCGATTCCGTGCAAGCGGGTCCGCTCTCGACGTGGCAGTGGGTGCACGCCAAGTTGCACGTGCGTCCGATGTTGAGCTGGAGGGTGGTGATGCGATCTTCTGTTCGCATGATCTCATCGACGGATCCGACCTTCTCGACCTCTTCGAGGAACGACGGCTGATTGTCCAACGCTGCTACGAGCGCTTCGGTCGTAACCCGATGGGTGCGCTCGGGTCGGTACGCCGCGGATCGTTCGAAGCCGCCGAGGTCGGCTACCGCGATCCGATCCTCACCTCCCGTGATGATGCGACGACGGTAGTTCTGTTCACCGGGAGTGCCTTCCGGCCAGAGTTCGTCGAACCACGCGACGAATGCCTCGTGGTCGAAGCGAAGGGGCAGCGATTGGATGGACAGTCCGTTATACGTGGTTTCGAACAGCGCGTCGGGGAGGGGATCTCGTGCGATGCGCGTCACGATGCCGAAGTCCTGGTCGGCGAAGTTAGGCATCCCAGCTGCGCCGTTGTTGATGAGGACACCGTGGGCGGTACGCATGGCAACAGCTTCGCAGGTATGCGTCGTGGCGAAGATGTCCACGCCGGTGCGCTCGAACCACTCATCGAGTTCGAGTTGCCGGCTCATCGTCTCGAGCATCTCCCGGCAACAATCCCAGCCGCCTAAGAGTTTCTCGTCACCATGGGTGATAGCGAGCTTGGAGCCGCACACATCGACGATGAGGACTCGACCACGGGAACGGAGCGGTTTCAGCAGATCCTCTCGGTCGGCCAACGCGTCCTTCATGATGGCGTGGATCCGATTGGATCGCTCGACCGACTCGTCATCGAAGCAGCTCTCGGGATATGCGCACCCGCAACCGACTCCAACGTCATCCGTTCTGATGAGTTCCTCCTCGACGTTGCCCAGCAGGAGGACATGATCTCCGACGGCTTGCTCCGTAGCTGCGAACGTCTCAGGCGTGCGATCGAACCAGTGCACATCTCCGTTGAGCACCACGAGTGGCTCGGTCTTCTCCTGTGAGATGAGCTCGTTCAGCGCTTCAGCCGCGAACGGATTTCCGTAGAGACCGCCTATCACATAGACGACATCAGCGACGTGGCTTGGTTCTTTCAGGAAGAGCGAGGGGTCGAGCCTGTAGTCCGCTGGGCAGGCTCTTCCTTGGTAGCTCGCGCTCGAATTCCTCGTCGATATATCCATCAGGGAACTGCTCCTTGAGTCTCTCGTATTCCGCGATCTCCGCGGGGGTCCGGCCTTTCCACGATGGCTCGATACCGTTGCGCGCATCACGGTACTGCGAGATCAGGCCGGGCAACAGATACAGTATCACGCAGGCGATGAGCCCGTAGAGGTTCACTCCCAGGAGCACAGCACTGTTGCCTTCACCGATGCCGAACGCCCCAGGTATGGCACCTGCTGCTTGCAGGATACCGAGGACGATCCCGAGCCAGAACGACAGATGGAAACCGGCTTTCGTGGGTTTCACCACACCGTGCAGGACGAAGATCGGCGCGAATCCCATGACCATGGTGCCGGAGATCGTTGTCGCAGCCAGGATGCTGGTCCCGAAGACCATCGGTAGGTTACCGACGACCGCGAAGAACGCCATCATCGCCATGCCCAGATAGCGCGCGTTCTTGGGATTCCGCCCGACTATGGCGGGGAGGTCGAGGGCCGTGAGTTTGGAGAGGGACGAGAAGGTCGAGTCCAGCGTCGACCCGGCTGTGGTGATCATGACGACGGCCATCGCGAAGAAAGCGAGCACTCCCATACTCTGAGCGATCGTCGCCGGGACGTTGCTGAAATCCGTCATGCCGATCAAGTAGCCATGGACACCCACGAAGCTGAAGATGACGATCGCAATGAAACCGAGGATCCCCGCAGCGAAGAACGACTTGACCATGTTCTTCTCTTCACTGATGAACCCGCGGTCAGTCAGAACGGGGTCGTGGAACGGATAACTCAGACATTGAAGAGCCGCCACCAGGAGGAAGTCGACGCCGCCTTCGAGCGTCCACACACCCGACGTCACGTATTCGGTCGGATGATGACTTGGGAGCACGAGGATGACCACGAAAACGATGAGAACGACGAAGAGCAGCGCCTGTAGTACGTCGGTCACGATCGAGCTCCGGAGTCCTCCCCACATCGAGTAGAGCAGCGTGATAAGGGTGAATGCGAGCGCTCCGATGATGAACGGGGTCGATCCAGAAGCACCGTAGTAGCCTCCGACGACCGATGAGTTGGACCAGACCTCGTTGAAGAGACGGATCAGGATAGCAGCTGAGAAACAGAACGCTGCGACGATACCGTAATGCGTGGTGATGAAGCTCGGAAGGCTCTGTGCGTTGAACTTGCGGCGGAGCCTGTAGAGCACGAGACCTGCGAACGGGATGCAGAGCCAGTACACCGCATAACCGATGCCGCCGACGATGCCGTATTGAGCACCGAGGTTAGCAGCGTTGGTGACCGACTTGGCGAAGATCCAGCTGATGAAGATCGAGGCAGCGATCATCCATGGCTTCGCCGCATTGCCTTGCTCGTCCCGACCCTTGAAGAACCCGCCCAGCGTGACGGTCTGTGGGGATATCGCGAACATGATTACGCCGTAGATGATCAGGAAGCCCCAGAACAATATCCCTGTACTGCCATCGACCATCTAGAACGTCTCTCTTCATCCGAGCATTCATCAACTGTTCGGAGGTAAGCATAAGATGCAGTCTGCTAGTAGACAAGAGCCAGTAGTATTCAAGAGGGAGAGATCACAAGATGACGCGGTACGCCTCGATCAACTTCTCGAGGGTGGTACGGGCATTCGCGGGGCTCGTCGAGGGGAGTCGGACTGCTTCGATACCAGCGACGGGTTCTATATGTGTGCGGTAGAGCTCCTGCGCTTTGGTCCCCGTCGTGAAGACGCGGTCGATGCGCGAGCCCTCAAGGAGCGGTCGGATATCGTTCGCGACCACATCCGTGATGCTCGAATCCGCTGCACCTTCGATGGTGCAGGAAGCTATGACATCCCAGAGGGCTAGTCCGTTATCCAGGATGAGTGAGCGGCGCTCCTCGAGTGTCATGGGAACCGGAGCATCATAGATAGCGGCTATGACGCGCCAGAAACGATTCTGGGGATTCCCGTACGGGAATCCATGCGAGCGCGAGAGAGGGGAAGGGAACGACCCGAGCAGTAACGTACGGGAACCCTCATCGAACCACGGATCGATACTATGTACGAGTTCCTCTGCCATCTAGGACTTCAGAGCAGTTCCCGGGAGACGACGATGAGTTCGCCTTCCGTCCAGCTTTGTAGAGCAGGGATGATCGAGTCCATCATGCTGTCCGCGTGCGCAGCGTCCGTGCTCACGACGGCAACGCCGAGACCTATGAGCCCATGCACATCCTGATGAGTCACTTCCGCGATCGAGAGATTGAACTTGTTCTTCGCGCGTTCTGTGACGCGACGCACCTCGGAACGCTTCTCCTTGAGTGAGCGCACCCAAGGGATCCGGATGTCGATCTCCATCACTCCGATGACCATGCGCACTCCTCTCCCGTCATTCGAGGATACCCGATGGATACCGTGGGAACTCCCACTTTACATTCCCGTCGGAATCTGTGAGAATGTCCTTCGCTGATAAAAGGGGT
>CAYVBA010000068.1:0-4753 GCA_964448475.1 uncultured Coriobacteriales bacterium | reverse complement strand
TTACAGCTGTATGACTCCCATGGTGCCCAGAACAGTGGTGACCAAGATGATGACCAGGATTATCGGAGCCACGAACTTCACCATGACGGTGTAGAAGCCGTACATCTTGAAGGTGTGGCCGTCTTCCTCGATCTCGTCCTTGATGATCTTGGGGCCGATGATCCAACCTACGAAGATACAGGTGAGCAGAGCCACGATGGGCATGAGGACTGAGTTGGAGAAGAAGTCCATCAGATCCAGGATGCCCATGGCCGCTTGGCCGATGTTCACGCTGACGCCGCTCCATGCTGAGAAGCCCAGGGTGGGCGGTATGGCGAAGATCAGGACGAAGAGACCTGCGGCGATGACCGCGGTCTTGCGCTCCTTGGTGAACGAGTCGTGGAAGATGGAGACGATGGTCTCGGTCAGTGAGGTCGCTGAGGTAGCTGCTGCGAAGAGCACGAGGGTGAAGAACAGGAAGCCGACGACCGCGCCGAGGGGCATGTTCTCGAAGACACCCGGCATGGTCATGAACATCAGGCCCACGCCACCCTGCTGGGCACCTTCAGCACCGAGCATGGCGAAGACGGGCGGGATGATCATGAGACCGGCGACGAATGCCGCGAGGGTGTCGAAGATCTCGATCTTGCGGGTGGAGGCTTCGATGTTGTCCTGCTTGCTCATGTAGGAGCCGTAGGTGATCATGATGCCCATGGCCAATGACAACGAGAAGAACAGCTGCGTAGCTGCTGCTACGAGGGTGCCGAAGCCGAAGTCCTCGGGCTTGGGGATCAGGTAGTACGCGAGACCGTCCATAGCACCGGACATGGTCACGAGCGCGAAGATCGCGAGCGAGATCATGAGGATGAAGAGTGCCGGCATGAGGAAGGCGTTCAGGCGCTCGATACCGTTCTTGACGCCCAGAGCCACGACGCCAACGACGAGGGCGACGAAGATGAAGGTCCAGATGAGCGGCTCGACCGTAGTGCCTACGAAGCCCATGAAGAAGTCCCCACCGGTAGCAGCTGCCGCCGCTCCCCCTGTGAGGTACGTGAACATGTACTTGAGGATCCATCCACCGATGACGCAGTAGTACGGCGTGATGATCATGGGGACGAGTGATGCGAGCACCCCGATGAACTTGTACTTCTTGGAGAGGTCCGAGAAGGCGTCGATCGCTGACTTACCCGTCTTACGCCCGAGTGCGATCTCGGACAGCATGATGGTGAATCCGAAGGTGAGTACGAGGATGATGTAGGTGACGAGGAACGCTCCCCCGCCGTGCTTGGCTGCGAGTGAGGGGAACCGCCAGAGGTTACCCAGTCCGATCGCAGAGGCTGCAGCCGCAAGGATGAACGCGGTACGGCTTGAGAAGAGCGAGCGTTGTTTGACGACTGTGCTTGGTGTCTTTTCTTGGGCCATGTGCGTGATCCTTCGTCTCGGGGTCATACGGCTTCAGAACAAGAGCGGGTTGAAGATTCCGAGTAGGATACCTAAGTATGGATTTGGTGTGAAGTGAGAATCACGAATATCTAGCTCGGAAGTTCAAATAGTCGTGCGAACGAACTCCTGGCTGCTGAGAGGCACTATTCATAATTCTGTATAACTCGGTCTGACTGGAGTGATGTAGTGAGTACCGTTCTCGCGCTACTCCTCCGTCATCTCACCGTCCACGATGCGGAAGACCTTGTCGCAGTACTCGAGGAGCCTGTTGTCATGGGTGACCATGACGGTGGAGCGCTCGGAGTCCTCAGTGAGGTCGTGGAGGAGCTCCACCACCTGCTTGGCGCGCTCCGTGTCCAGACTCGCTGTGGGCTCGTCCGCCAGGAGGAGCTTCGGGTCCGGATAGAGCGCGCGACAGATCGCGGCGCGTTGGCGCTCCCCTCCTGAGAGGTCCCCGGGATAGAGGTCCTTGCGCTTGAGGATGTCCAGGTCCTCCATGAGCTTGTGGGCACGCTCGCGGTCGTACTTCCGGCCAGCGAACTTATCCACGAGCTTGAACTGATCCTCGATGGTGAGGAACGGCACCAGGTTGGAGGCTTGGAGTATGAAGCCGATCTGGTCGAAGCGCAGGACGTTCCGGTCCTTCTCGTCCATCGTGGAGATGTCCTCGCCCATGAAGGTGATGGTGCCTTCGGTGGGTCGCTGCAGCCCGCCCATCATGGTGAGGAGGGTGGACTTGCCCGATCCGCTGGGGCCGATGATAGCCACGAGCTGCCCGGGCTCTATGCTGAAGGACGTGGACTTGAGAGCTTGGATGGTCTCGGAGCCGTCCTGGAACTCCTTGGTGACGTTATCGAACTTGATGATCTCCATGTGAGCCTCTATTCCAGGACTTCGAGCGGATCGACCTTGGACACGCCTCGGACGGAGAAGATGGCTCCGACCAGAGAGATGACCACGATCAGACCGCCGATGACGGCGAAGAACGCGATGTTGGATTTGAACGGCACCGTGTACGGGAGGAAGTAGCCCGTCAGATACGTCAGGCCGAGGCCGATCACGACACCCACGAAGCTCACGATGAGCGTCTGGATGATGACCGAGCGCGCTATGTATCCGTTGGAGATCCCCTGCACCTTCATGATCCCGAATGTCTGCTTCTTCTGCATGGTGATGATGAACATGAAGACACCCAACACGATGGTGGATATCAGGATCAGGAACCCGATCATGAGCCCGAAGGTGAGCACCTGGGCGAGATACCCGGGGAGCTCCTGGATGAAGTCGTCCATGGGGATGACGTCGAAGTCATCATCCGATGCGAGGACGGTGTCCTCGTGCATGAGGATGCCTGAGATACGCTGCGGCACACCGGGTGTGGCGGTGGTGAGAGCGTCCACGCTGGCTGCGCCGGCCATGGCTGCGGGTGGGCCGGCGGGGACCGCTGCAGCCGAGGCGTCTGGAGCGGCCTCCGCGGGTGCGCCTTCGGGGGCAGCGCCTTCGGGGGCAGCGCCTTCGGGGGCAGCGGCAGTCGTCTCGTCGGAAGCGGGCGGAGCCATGTAGTCAGCAGGGGCTGCGTCAGTGGGGTCCTCGTCCTTCTCGCCCGAACCCTCACGCGCTTCCTCTCCCCCGTCGATAGGACGGTCGCGGGGATCTTCGCGGTCGAGTTGCTCGTCGAGCGCCTCATCCTCGCCGGGGGTGTACGCGAGCACGGGGGCGGAGGCCATCTCCAGGTCCGTGTAGATGACGTTGGATACGTTGAACTTGGCTTCTTCGGTGAAGCCGGTGACCTTGAACTCCTGGTCGTTCATGCTGAGGACGATGGTGTCACCGATCCTGACGTCCTCTTCCTCCTTGAGGGTAACGGAGGCCAGGACTTCGTTCTGCGTCTTAGGGAGGTCGCCCTCGAGCAGTTCAGGGTAGGCGCGGGTGTCCTGATGGAGACCTATGAGGACGAGGTCTATGGTGTTCTTCTCATCCTCCTCGCCGTTGATGTAGCCCACGGAGC
Organism: uncultured Coriobacteriales bacterium; assembly: GCA_964448475.1. Classification (GTDB taxonomy): domain Bacteria; phylum Actinomycetota; class Coriobacteriia; order Coriobacteriales; family CAYVBA01; genus CAYVBA01. The sequence goes on along the minus strand of CAYVBA010000068.1, from coordinate 1,323 downwards.
GGCCGATGTTGATGGGCGAGAACTCGTACGCGCCGAACTTGTCCAGTACCTCCACATCCATCATGGAGGAGAGCATGTTGGAGTTCGTCCCCGACTTGAGCACGACGCTCTTGGCGTCCCAACGCTCCACGGCGGTCGTGTTGTCCTTGGCCAAACCGTACGCGAGTGCTGTCAGGAAGAAGACCAGGTAACTGATCAGCACCACGATGCTGATGATCAGAAGGAACCTGCCCTTGTCCTTGAGCATCTCCTTGAATGCGAGGAACATCCGGCCTCCGATAACTAAGAGCGACTAATTATTAAGGCTGTTGAATATAACACGGGGAAGGTCGGATTTCCGCGGGGCGTGCTAGATAGTACGACTTCGGTAGAACCTCACGACTCCTTAGGTGAGAGCTGTGAGGAGGCTGCTGTACGCTCACGCTTGCGGTTACGGCGAGCACGCTCCAGTTTGAGGCGCTCGTACTTCTCGCGACGCTCCCACCCCTCCAAGCGGCGCTCGAGCCGCGGGTGACCCTTCGCGTGCCAACGACGGATGGGTGACTTGAGTGCTGCGTGTGCGAACTTGGACACGATACCCACGAAGAACGCGCCGGCTATGGTGCCCTCCCGCACGCCCGCTACGGAGCCTAGGAACGCGAGCGACAGCACGACCGAGAGGATGACGAGCGTGAAGTCGAACCCCGTCTTGAGCGTGCCGAACTGGAACGCGGGCTTGGGGCCGAAGAGTCGGACGAGCTCGTTCTTGAGGGCCAGGACCACGCCTTCCACGGCCAGGACGATGGTCTCGGACAGCACCTGGAACGAGATCCCGATGCCCATGAGGGTGATACCGATGAGCGTAGCCACCCACTGAGTGAGGTAGCTGGTAGGCGCGAAGCTCGAGAGCGCGAACACCCAGAAGTCTATGAGGAAGCCGAAGACGACAGCTGCAGGAAGCTGAGCCAACTGACGCCGATCGAACCTCGAGCGGAGGATGAGCATCTGGACGCCTATCAGCAGCGTATGCAGGATGATGGTCGCCGGACCCACACCGAACGGGAAGATGAGGCTCGCTACGTACGGAAGACTGGAGACGGGCGACGTGCCGAGGTCGGAGACGATCGTGAACGCGATCCCGAGCGACATGATGCTGATACCTACGAGGAACGTGATGAGTCGTTTGATGGGCTCGGTCCGATAACGTGGTATGGGCACGTACTTCCTCCTGTAACCGATGGCTGGATCGCCCGTGAGCACGCTGACGCGACGCCCAAGCGCGAGATCCCCTATGGATGGTGATTGACCCCATCCTACCAGGTGGATGTTACGAGTCCGTGAAGT
>CAYVBA010000067.1:0-4957 GCA_964448475.1 uncultured Coriobacteriales bacterium | reverse complement strand
CTCGCGTTCCTTCCGGCGCTTCCGCTCGCTATCGCGCTGCTCATCCCACGTCAGACCGAGGACAACACGAAGCTCGTGAACGTCCTCACCATCATCCTTTTCATCACGTTCCTGCTCTCGGTGACCTATCCGGTGCTCGAAGCGGCAGCCATCCTCCTCGGATCGGCTTCCATCACCACGACCGACTTCCTGGTCTCACCTACGTGGGGCACCAATCTGGTGATCTACCTCGGACTCGGGATGCTCATCTTCATCGGGCTCACCATGATCCCCGCCGTCAGGAAACAGATCACACCACCGCTCTTCTACTGAGATCGATCTCACTGCAAGAACACCGAAGGCCTCGGTTCTCCCGAGGCCTTCGTCATGTCCGATCATGTCTTGCTGTTCGATATCAGCCGCCTGCACCCGTAGCGGGTTGTGCTGGATCCGGAGCCGGTGGATCCGGCTGAGGATCCACCGGAGGCTCAGGATCCGCGGGAGGCGGAGCCGGGGGATCCGCGGGATCCGGAGCCGGGGGATCCGGCTGTGCGGGCGGATCGGGCTGCGTTGGAGGATCAGGCTGTGCTGGCGGTGTCGTCGGAGGTTGCGGAGTCGGCACCGGTTCCGGAACGGGAGCGGGATCAGGAGCTACTGCGTTCGGATCGGGACCCTTGGAGGCGATGACCGTCATGGTCGGGTTCTTGGGATCGGTCGTCGTGTTCTGAACGGAGATCACCGTACCGGCAGGCACGTTCGGGTCGAATACCTCGACGAGGGTGATGGTGTAGTTGCTGTACGCCTCGAGCAGTGATGCCAGTGAGCCACCGACGCCACCGAGCTCCTCAGGTTCGTATTCCTTCTCGGGTATAGCGAGGTGCTTGAGCTGTTCGGAACTCTTCTTGTAGCTAGGTGCAGGCGCTGCCTTGAAGTTCTCACGGGGCACACCGGCCAATACCTTCTCGTAATACGCCTTGAACACGGGCTGGTTCAGGTCACGACCATTAGCCTCGCGACCGTTGAAGACGATGGGAGCTTCCTGACGATACCCTGCCCAGACAGCGGTCGAGAGCTGCGGCGTGTATCCCACGAACCACAGGTCTCGTACGTTCTGCGAGGTACCGGTCTTGCCGGCGAGCGGCTGGTCCACGCGGGGGCGCGCGTTCTTGGCGTTACCGTTCGTGATGACACCTTCGAGCACTTGGGTCGTAGCGTACGCCACGGAGGGGTCGACGGCATCGACCTTAGGAGCATCCTCATGTGCCCAGATCACTTCACTGTCCTTATCCAGGATCTGCGTGATGATGACGGGGTCACGTTGTGTACCCGTGGTGGCGAGGGTTCCGTATGCACTCGCCATCTCGAGCGGCGAAACACCGGAGACACCCAGCGTGATCGAGTCATACGGCGCAAGCTCGCTCTTGATACCCATGGTATGCGCCATATCCACGATGGACTGCGCACCGATCTCATGGGCGAGAAGACCGTAGGCCGTGTTGTACGAGTTCCAGGTCGCTTCCTTCAAGGACACGTTGCCGTAGCTCACGTTCCCGAAGTTCTTCGGCGCCCAGTTAGGTGTCACCTGGACGGGGGAGTTCGCGTTCAGCGTGGTGTCAGGAGAGACGCCGGCGTTGATCGCAGCAGCCAAGGTGAAGGTCTTGAAGCTCGAACCAGGCTGCCTGCGTGCTTGGGTCGCGAGGTTGAACTGGTCGGTCGAGTGATCCTTACCACCGACGATGGCCAATACGTATCCGGTCTTGGGGTCGACCGATGCGAGCGCGATCTCCGTGCGATCGTTCGCGTTCGCGAGCGTGTCAGCTACCGCTTCCTCTGCTGCATCCTGGTAGAAGGGGGAGATGGTCGTGTGCACCGTCAACCCACCTTGGAAGATGAGGCTCTGCGGGTACTCCTCGAGGAGCGCCTTCTTCACCATGTCCACGAAGTAGGGATACTTGATGGCACCGCTCTCCTTCTGCTTGGTGAAGTCGATCTCCAGCGGAGCTGCTACCGCCTCGTCGTACTGTGCTTGCGTGATCTTGTTGTTGGTCAGCATACGGCGGAGTACGGTGTTCCTCCGCTCCGTCGCACCTTCGGGGTTCTTGGACGGATCCAAGCGACTCGGAGACTGGGGGAGACCCGCGATGACCGCTGCTTCTGCGAGCGTGAGATCCTTCGACGGCTTGTTGAAGAACGTCTGGGACGCTGCTTCCACGCCGTACGCGCCACCACCGAAGTAGATGGTGTTCACGTACATCATGAGGATCTCTTCCTTGGTGAACATCTTCTCGAGCTGCAGCGCGATGTACGCTTCACGCACCTTACGGCGAAGCGTGACGTCGAACTGCTCTTCGGAGAGGACCGTGTTCCTCACGAGCTGCTGCGTGATGGTGGAACCACCCTCACGTGCCGAGCCGGAGGAGAGGACGACGGTCGCTGCACGACCGATACCCTGGAGGTCGACGCCCTCATGCTCGTAGAATCGTTCGTCCTCGGTAGCCACGATGCCCTCGAGGACCCACGGGGAGACTTCATCAGGACCGATCACCTGTCGGTTCTGCAGATAGAACTCACCGATCAGATTGCCATCGGCATCCAGCACCCGTGTGGGCTCGGACACCAGATACGCATCGGTATCGGTGTAATCAGGTAGGTTCTCCAACCACGAATCCGCCAGTTGGAACCCGCCTACGATGAACGCCCCGATCGCAGCGACTATAGCAGCGAGTACACCCAGTACGACCAGGCCCGCTACATGCGTCTTGCCATGACGGCGTGCATTCCTCGAACGTGCGGCCATGCAGTCCCCCTCTCGTGAACGATGTTCCATTATGGCAAAAAGCATATGGATTGCGCATGTACGCGCGCACGCACATATACTTAACGGAACCGTAGCATCCACCCGGGCTTCTCGCCCAGTTGAGGGGCTATACTTACGAAGTCCGTTCCCGCGTATGTGAGAGGTAGTTCATGAAGTCAGTCGAGGAGCAGCTGCATATCATCTCGTCCGGTGTGGATTCCATCGTCCCGGTCGACGATCTCAAGAAGAAGCTCGCGCGCGGAACCGCGCTCAACATCAAGCTGGGTGTGGACCCCACAGCTCCTGACCTGCACCTCGGACATGCCGTCCCCCTGCGTAAGATGCGTCAATTCCAGGACCTGGGTCACAAGGTGACGCTCGTGATCGGAAGCGGTACCGCGCTCATCGGTGATCCTTCCGGCCGTGACACCACGCGTCCTCAGCTCACGAGCGAGCAGATCGAGGCTAATGCTCAGACCTACATCGAGCAGGCGTTCAAGGTCCTCGATCGCGAGAAGACAGATCTCGTATACAACGGAGACTGGATCCTCTCGCTTGATCTCAAAGGGCTGCTCGAGCTCGCATCGGAGTTCACGGTCGCACGCATCCTCGAGCGCGATGACTTCACCAAGCGCTACGAGAGCCAGCAACCCATCGCTTTGCATGAATTCCTCTATCCGGTCATGCAGGCGTATGACTCGGTCGTGATCGATGCTGATGTCGAGATGGGCGGTACCGATCAGCTCTTCAACCTGCTCGCCGGTCGTGACCTCATGGGCAAGAAGGGTATGGAGCCGCAGGTTTGTCTCACTATGCCGTTGCTCGAGGGAACCGACGGTGTTCGCAAGATGTCCAAGTCCTATCAGAACTACGTAGGATTGACCGATGATCCGGACAGCATGTTCGGCAAACTCATGTCCATCCCCGATGAGATCATGGTCAAGTACTACCGCCTGGCCAGCGACTTCGAGGTGGCGAAGATCGACCGTATCGAGGCGGGTCTCGCTGACGGCTCACTCCATCCCAATGAGATCAAGCGCCAGCTGGCACGCAACATCGTTTCGCTCTACCACGACGAGGCGGCGGCTACCTCCGCGGAAGAGAGCTTCAACCGTGTCCATCGAGAGCATGAGATGCCGGAGGACCTCGAGGTCGCGGACGTGACGCTCGAAGGTGATGTCTTCCTCCCAGCACTCCTCGTCGAAGTGGGCTTCGCAAACTCCAACTCCGAGGCGCGTAGACTGATCCAGCAAGGCGGCGTGAAGTTGGATGGCGTGAGCGTTCCTACAGACTCCTTGGAGATGCCGGCCCATGCCCTCCGCGGACGGGTGCTCCAAGCCGGACGCCGTCGATTCATACGTTTGTCGGAATAATTAAATCCTCCTCGGGAATGAATGAATCCACATGCATATCGAAGAGGAAGGAACCTCATGAAACTATCAGCACGTAACCAGCTTAAAGGCAAGGTCGTCGAGCTCGAACGCGGCGCCGTCCATTCGATCGTCGTAATCGAGATCGCACCCGGCCAGCGCATCACCTCGTCCATCACCAACCTCTCTGCCGATGACCTTGGCCTCGAGGTCGGCTCCGATGCTTACGCGATCGTGAAGTCCTCCGATGTGATTCTGGCCGTCGAGCACACCAACAAGGGCAACTAGTCCGCTCACGATCTACCGGGCGAGAAACCCCGGCACCGAAGAGCGCGAACGATGAAGAGCCGCCGTGAGGCGGCTCTTCTAATGAGTCGGAGTTCCAGTCGTACGGGATCCCTAAGAACCCGTATCACGCGGTGTGCTTCACTTTCGCTTCTTCGGCGAGATGATCGACGAATGCGGGCACCACGTGAGGCATGAGCTCAGGCAGGTAGCTCGTGAGCATCGCTTCCATGGTTCTGGGCAGCAGATCGGGGAGGAGCTCGTTCATGTCATCAGGAATCTCACCCACGGTACGCCTGATGACGGTGACGAGGTCAGGCATTACGTGCGCGAGGATGCCGGGTGCCATCTTCGGGAAGAGTATAGGCATCATACGAGAGATCATGGCGCGACCTGCCGCGGTCTCGGCCATCGGGGCCATCATCTTGCCCATGCCGGCCGGCATGGCTTCCAGCATCTGTGGGAATACCTCGGTCATGACCTTGGTCATGTTCTCGGGGCGCATGAGCGGTATGAACTTCTCGAA
>CAYVBA010000066.1:2709-5014 GCA_964448475.1 uncultured Coriobacteriales bacterium | reverse complement strand
TTCATGCTCACGTCATCGATGACGGGGAACTCGACCTTGAGGTCCTTCATGCCCTTCCACTCGACGTTCTGGATGTCACGCAGCCAAGCGATGTGGCTGAAGACGCCGTCGATGGAGAGACCCACGAGCTCCGTGTTGAGCTCCTTGAACTCATCCTGCATGCTGGCGAACGTCATGAACTCCGTGGTGCATACGGGGGTGAAGTCAGCCGGGTGGCTGAAGAGGATGACCCACTTACCTTCGTAGTCCTGCGGGAAGTTCATCTCACCGTTGGTGGTGACGGCCTTGAACTCAGGCGCACGATCGCCGATGAGCGGCATATGTACGGCTGACTGTTCGACTGGCATGTTCTCGTTCTCCATGTGATGCACTCCTATCTGTCTGGTAGTCATGACGACTGCAGAGGGCAGCCGTCCTTGTCTGAGGAACACTATACCCGCCCCTTCGCGGATTTATTTACAATTAAGTTAATTCTTACGGAAAACGAGGTGGTCATCCACGAAGTAATCACAAGTTAACTTATGACCTGGGGCTCCTCGGACGATACGTGGACCAAGGCCCGACCCCTCCGCCTCACCAACGTTCCCGCCACGATAGGATTCGACCACTCTTGTGAGAAGGCCGTCCCGAACGACCGGTCCGACATCCACCGAACGCTCGTTCATATCGTTCAGCGCGTAGGTCGAGAGTCGCTAAGGAGTACTGAAGGGAATGATATGACCGTGGTCGCATCTATTTAGGAACCAACATGATGGGAGATGCTCCCATCGCACCTCGAAGGATGCGATATGGAACGGAATGGGACACGTCCGCATCTCGAGGTCGTAGTGATCGCTCTACTCGCTACGCTGGCGCTCGTGGTTCTGACCGCATCTGGCGGTGGATCGCAAGCCCCTCAGAAGGACACTCCACCTGCGGCACCTGCAGGCGAAGCTCAGGAAACGCCCGATCAGAGCGGCGTTGAGGATCCCTGGGCCGGGATGGAGGAGCCGGCCGATGACGGATACTACGATACGACCTACATGCAGAAACTTTATCCGAATCCGGTCACCTCGGAGCCCAGCTCCCATATGTTCACAGATATGGAGGGGATCCTCTCGAAAGCCATGGATGGCATGGGTCAGGAATTCATCCCTGAAAGCGCTCATACCACCGGCATCCTCGAGCCTAACGGATCTCTCGCCATACGCTCGGGAGAAAGCCCGTTCGGAGGCTTCGAGTTCTCCTACGAGGTAAGCCGACGCAAGATAACCGAGGTTCCCGATGACGCGGGCTTCGTGGAGCTCTTCGATGATGCACTGCAGTTCGGAGCTGACCATTCCGGTATTTCCAAGGACGAATTCGCTGCGATGGTCGTCGAGGCTCGTAGTGCCGCTTACGATTCAGGTGAGGATTCGTACCGGGTCGATGGATATGAGAACGAGCAGCTCGAGAACGTGAGCTTCTCAGGTGGTCACTCCGATATCCTCATCAAGGCTGAGGACTTCGAGGTCTCGGTCCTCGTCGAGGGATCGTCCTCCGACTCGTACGAGAGTATGGCCGCCCTCGTCGATCATGGTGTCTCTCAATACGGTGCATCACTGGATGAGTATCCGTTCGTGACCTCGGAGATCTACGGCACCTACATCCCCAGGCCTGCTCCTGACGCCCCTCCGGGTCCGGGCACCGACCCCACCGTCACCGCGACCGTCCGGTCTCCCGGTGTAAGTGAGCGCCCCGAAGGCTAAACGGAAGGTGAGATCCATCAGCTCGAGCTCCGCATGATCCATACGTCCTCGGATGATTTCGATCCCGAAGTCGGTGAGAGGACTCTCCGCTCCATGGTCTCCGTAGCACCTCCGGGTGTTCAGGAATCCGAGGAGAGGATCGTGGAGGTCTACCGTGAGTTCCTGACCGAGGACCCCGAGATGGGCGACCTCGGACTCGGTGACTACCCGCACCTCAACGGTCTCGGCTTCTTCTTCATGGCCGACACCGTACTGTTCGACAACGCGACGCTCCAGATCTGGGTGGATCCGCAAGGGAACCTCCTGGAGATCCCTGCCGGCTAGTAGCTCGGAACCACAGCTCTTCAACGTGACATCAGGGACGGTCGGGTAGCCGGCCGTCCCCTCGTCATAGACAGGACCCGACCGTCGAGAGGAACGCCATGTCTGATCGATCGCACACGACACGCAGGAGACGGATGGCGGCCCTTCTCGCCCTCCTCATGACCGGCGTGCTCATAGGACTCGTAGCGTGTGGAGGGTCCGGCGAGAAGAAATCAGCCGATTACCTTCCGGATATCCTCGCGCTCCGTGAGGAG
>CAYVBA010000066.1:0-2609 GCA_964448475.1 uncultured Coriobacteriales bacterium | reverse complement strand
CGGCGAGAAGAAATCAGCCGATTACCTTCCGGATATCCTCGCGCTCCGTGAGGAGATGTACGTCCCGGGGATGACCGAATTCCGTATCCACGGTTCGGACACGGATTGGTTCATTCCGGCCGAGCTCTCCGGATCGATCTCAGAGGGGGATCCGCAATACTCGCAGATGCCGGCTCCGTCCGAGTCACTCGGGATCCTCGCCGAAGTCGAAGGTGACACCTCCGACCGCGCAGGTAACTCCGCGAAGCTCATGGACCTCACCTTGGATACCATGGGCGCTCAGTTCGAGGGCGCTCCGTACATGGCGCACCAGGTGGTCATGCAGACGCAGATGGAATCCGGCTCGGGACCGTACCTCCCCACTCCTGATCGTGACCCGCTCATCTCGGCCAAGATCTCGACCGTGCCCGTGCAATCAGGGACCCCCTTGATTCCCGATGAGGACATCTACGTGGTGACGTACAGCATGGTCCACTCGCTCGATGATGCGCTCCCGGGCGAGAAGGGCGAAGCAGCCATGCGACAGCTGATCGCGGCGGCGGGCGAGGACGTCAAGGCGCATGAGGACGAGATCATGGATGCGTACTCACGCTTCATGGAGGAGAAGCCGCGCTGGGGCTTCGCGAAGTCGACGGGTACCCCCGTGTCGATCATCCGGGGTTCACGTTCTGGCCGTTCAACTACGTCGAGTACGCCTCGATGAGCCTGGTGGTATTCGTTAACGCCGAGGGTGACATGGTGGATGCACAGGAGATCCCCGAGCTCGCCGATCCTGCACTCATGCAACTACTCCTGGAGTTCTTCGGATACCTCTAGGACGGTGAGCGGCTGTAGGAGGAGTCGGAAAGCCGTCTTCCCTGCAGCCGCTATGCATATCCGCAAGTAAAGCTATACTTCTCATTCAAGACTTCGATTCCTTGATGGGGAGTATCCATGAACTTGATTACAGGCCATATCCTGATCGTCATCGCGATCATCCTGTACTTCGCGGTGATCCTGGCCGTGGGGTTCTCGTACGCGAGGCGCTCCAACTCCTCCACGGATGAGTACTTCCTCGGCGGCAGGAGCGTGGGGCCTTGGTTCACCGCTCTTTCAGCTGAAGCATCCGACATGTCCGGGTGGCTCCTCATGGGTCTTCCGGGTGTCGCGTACTTCACGGGTGCTTCGGATGCGGTCTGGATAGCCATCGGCCTCGGCCTCGGTACGTACTTCAACTGGAAGCTCGTGGCTCGGAGGTTACGCCTCTACTCCTCACAGGCGGGCAATGCCATCACGCTTCCCGAGTTCTACTCCAACAGATTCCATGACAAGAAGAACTTGCTCTCCACCGTCGCGGCTCTCATCACGCTCATCTTCTTCTGCGTGTACGTAGGGTCAACCTTCGTCACGGCAGGGAAGCTCTTCTCAGTACTCTTCGGACTCGATTACGCGACCATGATGATCATCGGTGCCGTGATCGTCTTCCTCTACACGCTCGTCGGAGGTTACCTTTCGGTCGTGGCGACCGACTCCATACAGGCCACGCTCATGTTCTTCGCGTTGGCGATCGTGCTCATAGGAAGTGTGGCTTCCATCGGAGGTGTCGAGCAGACCGCAGCAGCTCTGAAGGACTTCCCCGGCTTCCTCGATTCGTTCAAGCTCGCCACACCGGTATTGGATGAGGCGGGACAACAGGTCACGATCGATGGGATCCCGCAGTTCGGCAAAGCCGTCGATTACGGCCTGATCGGCATCGTCTCCTCCATGGTGTGGGGTCTCGGCTACTTCGGTATGCCGCACGTCCTCGTCCGCTTCATGGGCATCCGCACGGCAGGTGAGATCAAGGTCTCGCGTCGGATCGCGGTTACCTGGGCGTTCATCTCGCTCATCTGCGCCATCAGCATCGGCCTCATCGGCCGCGCACTCATCCCTGCAGCGTTCACGTCCCAGGCTGCAGCGGAGACCATCTTCATCGTCCTGGCTCAGATGCTGCTACCCGCGTTCTTCACCGGTATCGTGGTCTCCGGTATCCTGGCTGCATCCATGAGCTCCGCATCCTCGTATCTGCTCATAGCCGGCTCGTCCGTGGCAGAGAACATCTACCGCGGTCTCTTCAAGCGTGACGCCACCGACAAACAGGTCCTCATGGTGGCTCGGATCACGCTCTTCGCGGTACTCCTCTTCGGGATCGTCATAGCGCTGGACGAGAACTCCTCGATCTTCACCATCGTGTCCTATGCATGGGCAGGTCTCGGTGCTTCGTTCGGACCTCTCACGCTCTGCGCACTCTATTGGAAGCGCACGACTAAGGAAGGTGCGCTCGCAGGCATGATCACGGGTGCGGTGACCGTCCTCGTGTGGGCTAACCTGATCAAGCCGATGGGCGGCTTGCTGGGAGTCTACGAGTTGCTGCCGGCGTTCTTCCTGGCGCTCGCCGCGATCATCGTGGTCTCGCTCCTCACACCTGCGCCTGGCAAGGCCGTCGAGGATGAGTTCGATGCATACCTCATAAGCGTCCGCACACCTGATGCGACGCTCGACGCAGCTTTGGAGTAAGGAGCACGAAGGCCTGATCCTCAGGGAGTCAAGGGTCAGGCCTTCGAGTGGAACTTCAGGTGCGTGTTATGCAC
>CAYVBA010000065.1:0-5072 GCA_964448475.1 uncultured Coriobacteriales bacterium | reverse complement strand
CTCGTGAACAGCGATTTCGCGGTGCCTCAAGGTTACTCGCCCAACCTCAAAGAACTCGCAGCCAGCGGCCTCGCGATGGACACGACGGCCGCAGATCACTTCGTGGAGATGCAACACGACATCGATGCAGGAACGGGGACGTATCTCATCCTGTCATCCGGCTACCGTAGTCCTGAGCGCCAAGCTGAGCTCAAGAAGGAGACTCCTGGTCCATCTGTTCAGGCAGCCAATCACTCAGAGCATCAGATGGGTCTCGCTGCCGATGTGTATCAGAGCGGGAGCCCCACGTTGACGGAAGCGTTCGCGTCAACGCCCACGTACGAGTGGCTCGATGAGCACGCTCACGAGTACGGCTTCATCCTGCGATATCACGAAGGCAAGGAAGCGGTGACCGGCGTACCGTTCGAGCCGTGGCACTTCAGGTACGTAGGCCCGGTACATGCACCGCTCATGAAAGCGAGCGGACTCGTGCATGAGGAGTATCTGGACGCATTCTCACTGGGCACGTGGTACCGAGCCGGTGAGTACGTCATCTCCCGCCAAGCCGAGCGCACCGCGATCGCCGTACCCGAAGCGGCGACCGCCACGACCGTCTCGCCCGACAACACGGGCCACTACATCGTGACGGCTGCACTCCCCGCCTGAGTCAGGCGTCGGAAGCGTACGGTACAATCTCTGCTATGACCACACCGCCACTACCACATCCCGAGGCCGAGCACGCCTTGACCGCCGAGCAGATCCTCGCGGCTCGAGCAGCTGATGCGCGCCGCGGCTTCCGCCCCGATCCCACGCCGCCTCCCCCTCCGCCGATCACCGAGGTCGGCGGCTTGCGCATCCATGTGCTGGGAAGCGGCTCGAAAGGCAACGCACTCGTGATCGAGAGCGCGACCACAGCCCTCATCGTTGATGCCGGTTTCTCGCGCAAGGCTACGCTCGAACGGCTCGCGACGGTAGGTGTTCCGGGCGAGAAGATCGCAGGCATCCTCATCACCCACGAGCACTCGGATCATACGAGAGGGATCGGCGTGCTCTCACGCTACTTGAAGGTCCCCATCTACACATCCGACGGAACCGCCGAGAGCAGATCGGTGAGTAGAGAAGTATCGGCGTACCGCATCCACAACCGTGATCGCTTCACCGTGGGCGACATCGGGATCAGCTCCTTCCCTACCGTTCATGATGCACGTGACCCCATCGGGTTCCGCTTCGAGGCCGATGGTGATGCCGTCGCTTCCATAACCGACACCGGTATCCTCACGAACGAGATCCGCGAACTCATCACCGACGTGAGGATCCTGGCTCTGGAGAGTAACCACGACGAGACCATGCTCCGCACCGGTCCCTACCCGCTCTATCTGAAGGAGCGCATAGCTTCTGATGTGGGTCACCTCTCGAATCTGCAAGCACGTGATGAGCTCGGCTCGATCGCATGCGCGCGCCTCGAGACGGTGGTCGGCATGCATCTCTCCGAGACGAACAACCGCCCGGCTACCTCGGAAGCTACACTGAGGACATCACTCGAGATCTGCGGTCTCGGATTCGGGATCGTAGCAGCACGTCAGAACCTCCCTATTACGGTGGCCTGAGAGGGGATCCCATGTCGCTCGCACAGCTCGATGAGACACTCGCAGGTGTGCGGACGATCGTCTCGCCCGTCGTGCTCGTAGGCGGTAGTGTGCGCGATGCGCTCCTCGAGCGCGGCGTGACCGATTACGATCTGGCCACACCCCTCCATCCCGACGACGTGGAGGAGATGATCCGCGCTGCCGGACGCCGGCCGTACACGGTGGGCAAACGATTCGGAACGATAGGTTTCAGATGGAACGGTCGCGTCATAGAGGTGACCACCTTCCGCGATGAGACCTACCGCTTGAACGATCGCCACCCGGATGTTGAGTTCGTCCCCGACCTGAAGCGAGATCTGGCACGCCGCGACCTCACGATCAATGCCATGGCATATGACGGCACTCTCATCGATCCGTTCGGCGGAGAAAGCGACCTCTCCAACGGGATCCTCCGCGCCGTGGGTGCTCCAGCAGAACGCATGGAGGAGGATCCGCTCCGCATCCTGCGGATCGCACGCTTCGCATCCGAGCTCGGTTTCGATGTGGAGCAACACACGCTCTCCGCCTGCGAGGAATCGGCCCACCTCATCCTGCACGTAGCACGCCAGCGCTGGGCCATCGAGATGGACCGCCTCATCACCGGCCCCCACCTCGCTCACGGCATGCAGACGCTCGAGCGAACCGGCATCCTTCATCAGATACTGCCTCTCATGAGTTCCCGGCTGGAGCTTGGGGCTCTCGACCTCGCGGCATCCGTCGACCTCATCGCTTCTCAACCCGACGACGACCTCGAGCTCCGATGGGCAGCGCTCTCACTAGCGATCGCTCGTTCCCTCGGTAAGAAGAGCGCACTCGAACGCGCCGCGCATCTGGTGATCGGGCTGTCAGCACAGTTTGCATGGTCCAATAGAAGAACCGCCGACACGAGGTCGGCGGTTCGGATGGTGGAGCTGTAAATACTTAGGGGGAATCTCTTACGCCTCGGGCGAAGCCTCTTCCTTCTCGCCCTGCTCAGGTGCTTCGATCTTGGAACGATCGGCGGAACCGATCTCGATCTTGCGGACGTTCTGCTTCTCGGAGACCTTGGGGACCTCGATCCTGAGAACACCGTCCGCGAGGTCAGCGTTCACGCCATCGATGTTCGCATCCTTGAGATAGACGCCACGAGTAGCGCTGTAGCTCATGCGCTCGCGGTGGATGTAGTTCTTCTCCTCCACATCCTTGCTGTCTTCCTTCTTGACCGAGATGTTGAGGCGACCTTCGTTGAGCTCGATGTCCACGTCTGCGGGGTCGATGCCAGGAAGATCGGCTTCGATCACATAGCCGTCCTCGGTCTCCTCGACGTCCATCTTGAATGCTGAGCGCTCGGAGAACGAAGCTTGCGGTAGCGGCGTGTTGAAGAAATCATCCACGAAGCTGTAGAGATCGCCCATAGGCCTCAAAGAGCCACCATAACGACCGAACGGAACCAGGTTAGCCATGTCATTCCTCCTTAGTAGATGTGTTCTCGTGCGATATGGGATATTCCCCGGAGCGCCGATCGTCAGCAGGAACTGAAGGATCAAAGCGCAAGATTTATAACATCTTCACACTCTGATTATCTAAGTGCCTCATTGTCAACTTAGGGTTCTCATGAATCGCTATCGCCGAGAGACGATTTCATACGTATCCTGCTCGGATGTGAGGTATATTTGGACTGTCTATAAGGAGGAGCGATGCCGGAAGATCAAAAGGATCACGAGCGCTCGCCAGGTTCAGGTCCCTCTCGGTTGGACAAGGCGCGTTTCGTCGCTGACTCCGGCTCCTCCACGAACGAACTCAAGCCTCGTCTCCGTTACGAGCAATACATCGAATCCATGAACCCCAAGAACTCGATCTTCTCCGGTAGGAACCGTAAACGCAGGCGCACTCAGATGATCATGCTCGCGGTCGGGCTCGTGGTGATCGTGGCGCTGCTCGTCTATCTCCTCTTGATCCGTCAGTAATCCGGTCGCCCCTTCTCGGCCGGAAACGAAGACACCCCTCGCAACGTTCGCGAGGGGTGTCCCAGTCAGGGAATGACTTTACTCCCTTGTGGAGATCAGAGCCTTTCAGCGGTGAGCGGCTCACCGGCATCGGCCAGGATCTTATCGGCTATATCCTTCCATTCCACGAACTCGATGGCGCCGTTCGGGCACTGCTCAGCGCAGCGTCCGCATGCGATGCACTTCGTGGACTTGCGGGTCTCAGGATCGATGGTGGGCAGGTGCCAGGGGCACGCATAGGTGCACGTACCGCATGCGATGCACTTGTCCACGTCGACGATGCGCGTACCCATGGATTCGGAAGCGTAGATCGCGCCCACAGGGCACTTCTCCATGCACAGTGCGGTCTTGCACTGTTTACAGAAGTCCTGATCGTACTGGACGGAGTGATACACACCGTCACCTTCCGTACCGGAAACCGGCTTGATGCTCTTACCGAAGTTGTAGTTGCGCCACACCTTCACGCGCGCGGTCGTGGTGCTGACCTTACCGTCGTTGAGGAGCGAGCAAGCGGATTCGCAACGTCCGCATCCAGAGCAGAGCTCACGATGCGTGATGATCATCTTGGTCGGGGTAACTGCTGCCACCTGCACCTCGCCGGACTCGACCTTCTCCTCGGTGCAGCCCCAGGAAGCGAGAGCGCCCATGCTCACCAGCACAGCAACGCCGGCACTCGAGAGCGTGAAGTTCCGTCGTGTGACAGGGCGATCCATCATGGATTCTCCGGTCTTCGTGTTCTTGATCTCTTCAGTCATCGTCTGCCTCCTCTCTACACCAGTAGCCCGAGGCTATCGAGCTCGTCGGCTACATCCTTGAGGTCGTAATCCTCGAGGCACTTACGGGTCAGCGCACCTGTGGTCTCATCCCAACCGAACTCACGGTAGACCATGGTGAGAGCAGTTTGGAAGTCTTCACGGTCCATCTTGTTGGTGCCAGGAGTGAAGACTGGGATATCGGGATCGATCTCGAACGGCCACTCGGTGTACACATCGTGCTCACCGCGCATATCGGTCGTCCCCATGCCACGGATGGTGTTTGCGCGCTGCAAGGTCATGATTCGTCCGCCAGCGTGATACAGATCGTCAGTAGTAACCTCCTCGCCGGTGACAGCCTTCCAGAACTTCGCCTCGAGATCGAGGTCTCCACGATAGTCGCGGTCCTTGGAGGGCGAGACGGTCATCGGCCACACCCAATTGCAGAGAGTCAACGAGTCGTGCAATACATCGGTGACGACACTCCACCAGCAGAACTTGGCTTTGTACTCGTTCATCGGGGTGTAGTCCTTGTTTGCCTCGTACGCGCTTGGGTCGCCCCAGATCTCACCAGCGATCTCACGACGGAGCTCGAACGGTAGGCCGGATCCGTCGAAGTTAACGGCAGAGTGGATCATGTCATCACGGTTGAAGAGTACGTTGTAGACAGCGCCTACCTGTGCACAGCACTCGTGTGCGTGGTGGACGGGCCAACCGCGCGGCGAGATGAG
>CAYVBA010000064.1:3582-5085 GCA_964448475.1 uncultured Coriobacteriales bacterium | reverse complement strand
CATCGATCACGACGATTGTATCGGCTGCTACGACCTTCTCGCCCGGATCACCTACGAGAGCCATGACCGCTTCACATTTGGCGCGTGCGCGGGCGACTGCATACTCCGCCGGGGTGTCTGCGGTGATCGACTCCTCATCAACAGGTGCGACGATGACGGTGAATGTCAGGCCGGCTCGTTCGAGAATCTCCTTGCGCCGAGGTGATGCGGACGCGAGGATCATCGGTTCCTCACGACGGAAGCAGGGTCGTTGGGGAGTTCGCCCGAGATGAGGAGGACGTCGTCCAGTCTCAAGCGAGTATCACCGTCAGGCACGATGGTGCGGTCATCGCGTCTGACCAGGACGACGAGCGCATTCGGCGAGAGGTCGATCTCCTTGAGTGAGTGATTGATCCACGGGTGCCTGCTGTAAAGCGGCAGTTCGATCATGTTGATATCCGATTGGTCGATCTCCGTAGCGGGGGAGTTCATAACGAGCTGGTCACCTGTCCTGATGACTGTGGAGCCTTGTGGGATGAGTGAATCATCCTCTCTTCGGATTAGTAGGATGAGGTTGTCAGATGGGATGTCTACATCAGCGATGGCATGGTCAGCCCAAGGGTGGCCTTCCGTGATCGTGATCTCGATCAAGCGGTACGCGGAATCGTCTTCGTAGTCCGTGAACGTCTTCATGACGGATTCGGAATCGTCTACGACGTTCAGCAGCTTGGAGACGAAGGGTAGCAGCGTGCCTTGCAGCGCGATCGAGAAGATGACGATCCAGAACACGGTGTTGTAAAGGTCGAACGAGAGAGGCGTCCCTGCAGACGTCATCGAAGACAGAGCGAAGATGGCGAATACGAGTGACGCCGCACCTCTCAGCCCCGCGAACGACACGAGAGTGATCTGCGAGAGCGGTCGCTTGAACGGTAGAAGCCCCAGAATGACCACGATCGGGCGCGCGATGAACGTGAGTACGAGGAACACGGCGAGCGCGGGGAGCATGGCAGCGCCCAGTCGCTCTACGTTGGCCAGGAGGCCGAACAGGAAGAAGATGACGATCTGCGACAGCGTGGTGATGCCGTCGAAGAAATGTACGAGGTCACGCTTACTGGAGATAGGTGTATTGCCGATGATGATACCGGCCAGATACACGGCGATGTATCCGTTACCACCGATGAAGGTTGTTCCTGCGTAGGCGAGAAGGGCGATAGCTAACACGAAGATGGCGTCCAGCCCGTCATCTCCGAAACTTATGCGCTTGAAGACCTGCATGGTTGCGAAGGCGATGACCAGACCACCCACGATTCCGAGTGAGATCTGTAGGACGAACGTGAGCCCGATGGTACCGGGATCAGCGGCTCCTGCCATGAGCAACAGGATCATGAACGTGGTCAAGTTCGCGAAGGGGTCGTTCGATCCGGACTCGATCTCCAGAAGCGACGCGAGGCCGTCCTTCAAGTTCAGGCGGTACTGCCTAAGGATGCTGAAGACGGACGCTGCGTCGGTCGAGCTGATGACGGC
>CAYVBA010000064.1:0-3482 GCA_964448475.1 uncultured Coriobacteriales bacterium | reverse complement strand
CCGATGACTATGAAGATGAGGAGCGAGGAGACGCCCAGTCGCTTGGAGAGCTTCCCCAGCACGATGGCAAGGATTATCAGGAGTGATGCTGCGATTACGAGATTGATCATCGGTCTCCAGCGGTTGAAATGTATAACGGTTGCAAACGATTATAACGTCTCTGATATTCCGGGCGCTGTACGAAGTATTCCCTCATACACAGTGTAAAACGAAGAGCCGGGGGCACGTCTTGAGACGCACTCCCGGCTCTGTGACTTCGTGAGTGGAACGTACTAGTAGCGCTCGACGAGATCCACGAAGGCATCGACGAACATCTGGAGGAACTCGATCGTTGCGCTCAGCAACTTGCCCTCGTCGTCGATGAGGGCCATAACGTTGCTGAGGTAGACCTCAGGTTGCTGCACGACGGGCATGTTCAAGAATACGAGCGATTGGCGTAGGTGATGGTTGGCACCGAAACCTCCGATGGCACCGGGGGAGACGCTGATGACGCCAGCAGGCTTGCCATCCCATTTGCTTGCGCCGTAGGGACGGGAGCCTACATCGAGTGCGTTCTTCAGGACTGCAGGGGTGGAGCGGTTGTACTCCGGGGTGGCGAAGAGGAATGCATCGTACTTCTCGAGCTTCTCACGGAACTCCACGTATTCCGCTGGGGGATCTCCAGCGTCGATGTCCTCGTTGTAGAAGGGGAGCTGACCTATCTCCAGAAACTCAGCTTCATAGCCCTCCGGCAGGAGTTCGACGACTTGCTCTGCGGTCATGCGGTTGAACGAACCTTTGCGGAGGCTTCCAACGAGTACGCCGATCTTCTTGTTCATTGCGAATCCTTTCTATGGATCAGTTTCATGTGGAATCGTTCATTCCCGAATCCGGAAAATATAACTAGTTAGTTGTAAAGTTCTCTCCACATATAGTCTGCACATGTAGAATGACCGTTTGAAATACAACTAATTAGAGTAGGATATCTGCGAGGTGATGAGATGACCCCGAACCAACTGAAAGTGTTCATAGGGCTGAGCAGAGCTCTCAACCCTATAGATAGATCGGTTTCGACCCTCGTGAGGCAGTACGGATTGACGCACAGTCAGTTCGCTGTACTTGAGGCGCTCTATCATAAGGGTGATATGAGCGTGGGAGAGGTGCAAGAGAAGATTCTCACCACCAGCGGTAACATCCCGGTTATCGTGAACAACCTCTCCGCCGATGGGCTCCTGGAGCGCAGAAGGGATCCTTCCGATGGCAGAAGGACGATCCTCCATCTGACTGACAGGGGTAGAGTGCTCATGGAAAAGGTTTTTCCTGAAGTGAGCGAAGCCATCATCGAGAAGATCGACGTATTGGAAGAAAATGAGCAAGCGGAGCTCCTCCGCTTGCTCAAGAAACTCGGAGGTAGATGATGAGCAAGGAACGCACAATAGTACAGGAAGTGAAAGGTTCTCCTGCGGTGGACGGCGCCGGAGTGCATCTGGTCCGCGTCCTCGGACGCCCTACGGTCGAATCATTCGACCCATTCCTCATGCTTGACTCGTTCGACAGCACGAACCCGGATGATTACACGAAGGGATTCCCGCTTCACCCGCATCGCGGTATCGAGACTATCAGCTACATAAGCAGCGGCGCCATGAAGCATCGTGACTCGATCGGTAATGAGGATACCGTCATCGACGGTCAGGTGCAGTGGATGACCGCCGGCTCCGGCATCATGCACGAGGAGACGTTGCCTGCGACCGATCGCATGTTGGGCGTCCAGCTCTGGCTCAACATGGCAGCAGATGCCAAGATGTCCTCACCTGATTACCACGCGCTCAAGGGCGATGACATGCCCATCGTCGACGTTGAAGGCGGAACACTCAAGGTCATAGCAGGAGAATACGACGGTGCCACTGGCTTCCAAGCCAAGCACACACCTCTCACCTATTACGCCCTCAAACTTGAGCCAGGCGCATCTATCACGCTCCCAACCGATCCCCAGCACACCGTGTTCGTCTTCACCCTGACCGGTGAGGTCTCGGTTGGCGATCATCTGGTGGGCGAGAAGACAGCGGCGCTTACGGACGCGGGTGATTCCATCACGATCACCGCTGGCTCGGAGCCGACCGAGACCCTCTTCTTGAGCGGCAGGCCGCTCCGCGAGTCGGTTGCTTGGGGTGGTCCCGTGGTCATGAACACGCAGGAGGAGCTGCATCAGGCGTTCGCCGAACTCGAGCGTGGCACCTTCATCAAGGAGTCCATCGAGTACTAGCAGGTGACTCACAACAACGTATCCGAGCCCTTCCGATGGTGATTCATCGGGAGGGCTCTTCTCATTCCAGGTGTGAATGCCTCTCATCTTGGGTCAGATCATTGACAGCGAACCGTGTGAGTTCGAAGATATGAGCAATTGCTCATATAACCCGACGAACGGATCTACATGCCACATGATCACAGCCATGACCACGGTCATACTCACACACATGGAGCTAACAAGCGGACGCTGATCATCAGCTTCGCTATCATCTTCATATTCATGCTCGTGGAAGCCATCGGCGGTTTCGTCACGAACAGCCTCGCTCTGCTCTCCGACGCGGGACACATGCTCTCGGATGCGTTCTCGCTAGGAATCGCTGCGCTCGCGTTCTCAGTAGGCGGTCGAGCCGCCAACGAACGCAGGACGTACGGTTACCGCCGCCTGGAGATACTCGCTGCGGTCCTCAATGGCATATTGCTTCTCGCCATATCACTGATCATCTTCATCGAGGCAATCCGACGGATAGGGGACCCACCTGAGATCGCTACGACGGGGATGTTGGTCATAGCCATCATCGGGCTGCTCGTTAACATCCTCGTCGCGTTCATCATGTTCAGAGGCGGGGATGTGCATGACAACCTCAACATGCGAGGCGCGTTCCTGCACGTGATCAGTGACATGCTCGGGTCGGTGGGTGCTATCATCGCCGCGCTCGCGATCATGTTCCTCGGCTGGGGATGGGCAGACCCCGTTGCCAGCGTGCTCGTTGCTGTTCTGGTGCTACGGAGTGGCTACAAGGTTACGCGAGCAGGATTGGACGTCCTCATGGAGAGCGTGCCGCACGATGTGGATGTGGAACAGGTCATCGAGTCGGTGCGTGACGTCGAGGGTGTCCTGAGGATCCATGACCTGCACGTCTGGAGTATCACGAGCGGCCTCAACGCACTTTCAGCCCACGTCGTGGTGGATGGGGATCTCACTGTTGCGGAATCCGGAGCTCTTCTCGCCGAGCTCGAACACGTGCTCGAGCATCAGAACATCCATCACTCCACGATCCAGCTCGAATCACCGGAGCACCTGCATGATGAAGAGCTCTTCTGCGTAGGGTGCCGAGCCACCGAGTCACCCGAGCACCATCACTGAACGTGATCGATTGGTACGATCGATGCGATGCACTCCACATGGAACGAGAGCATCAGGTTGATGTCTGGTATGTATTTTTCGTTTTGTCCGTTCTCGGGAACAGGTCAATAGT
>CAYVBA010000063.1:0-5269 GCA_964448475.1 uncultured Coriobacteriales bacterium | reverse complement strand
CCAGTCGACCGAGGAGTTGCCGCCCACGGTGATGTCGTAAGCGCTGCGGTTGGAGATGTTGCAGGCTACGTTGTGGGTGTAGTAGTTCTTGGAGCCCAGAGCATTGATGAAGCGCTTGCAGTAGAACTCACCGGACGGACGGGGATCGTTGACGATAGCGACTGCGTTGGGGCCGCTCTCGGCGAGGATCTCCTTGATCTTGTCACCGATCTCCTGATACGCCTGATCCCAGGAGATGGGCTCGAATTCCTGATCGCCGACGCGCTTGAGCGGCTCGGTGACACGACCGTCTGTGTAAGCGATGGTGGCGTACCCGTGACCACGAGCGCAGAGCTTGCCCTTGGCGTTCGGGTGGAGTTCGTGTCCCTTGACCTTCCAGAGACGTCCTTCCTTGCTGTAGACCTTCATGCCGCACTTCGATGAGCATGCGTTACAGGTGCTCGTCGCAACCGTAACTCCCTCGTACATCTCGTTCGCAACGGCTTGCGTCTCAGACCAGGTCCCCATGCTTACCGCGCCTGCTGTAGCTGCTATGGCTGCGGTTGCTGCGGAGGTCTTGAGGAAGCCGCGACGCGACATACTCAGTTCTGACATAGTTCCTCCCTTTCGTGATTCCATAACCAGAGGTCCTCCCTTTCCTCTTCCGTGCTTAAGAATCGCTACCTCCCTCTCTTTCGTGAATCCCTTCGATGATGCTTGATAGATATAGATAGAAACTCTCCGGAGAGACTGCCTTCAACTTCTCGGAGAAGTCTCCGAGCCAATCGAGGTGGTCGCTCACGAAGGTATGGAAGGCTTCTTCATTGCCTGATCCTGCGAAGATGCCGGCGACGTTCAGATTGACACTGATGTGGTCCGGCATCTCGAGGTGATCCTCGGGTATCTCGAGCTGAAGTTGCTCGAGGAGTTCCTTCATATGGAGCGCGGAGTCACCCATGAGGTAACCGGTCTCGCGCGCGTGGGGGAGGTCGCATGTGGGATCGTTGGTCCAGATCTTATATATGGACTCGATCGGAGCGGCGGCCTTCTTCCCGAAGGTCGTGGTGAGGTGCGTGACGTATTCCTTGTGGGCTACCGAGTACTCCGGAAGCTGCTCCGCGAGTTCCGACGCGGACACGTCCAGCCCGAAACCCTCCTTCAGCCCATGCGTGAGCTCCTCGATGGTCTCCTGTGAGGTGAGATCCATCCAGAGTTCCTCTTCCGGCCTGAGCCAGTAGAGGGAAAGAAGCTCGAGAGTTTCGCCGCGTAGCTGTGCTGAAGAAACGTTCTCGCTCAAGTGCCTTACCCCTCCCACCCTGGCTCGCATATCGTATGTGATACAGCGTCCAGGAACGGTGTTCCAACTAACATAGGGATGGTGTCACACAATTCTATCAATATCAAGTGTTTTACCAACTTCGTGCATAGTGGAAAGCAACCTTGGTTAACAAAATACGAGGATTCGGCTCATACCATACTTAAATACTATGAAATCGGCATGCATAAAAACGGGAATCTATTCACGGGGCTGATCGATATCCTGCAGAATCACTATTCTTAAGTCCCATTTATTGCATCATAAGATAACGCGGATACCTTTCACGGGCAAATCTAACCGCTCACGCGATGATTCTACCTGGTTCCGTGGAGTTTCGCTGAGATTCCGGAGCTGAGTGGAATGTAACCTATCTTCTCGCCCGATCAGAGCGTGACCTCATGGTCTGCGAGCACGTTCAACGTGATGATGCAGTTCGCGTACACGAATCCGTGAACCGTCTCGTAGTCCTCATCATGTGACAGGTAGTAATCCATCATCGCGTCGTACATGATGGGGCCCACCTGCTCCACGAGCTCCGAGCCTCGCGGCGTGATGATGACGTCTATCTGCCGCATGTCATCGCCTTGGACCCGCCGGATGAGGCCGGCCTGCTCGAGCTTCGCCAGCGCCGATGAGAGCGTGTTCGCCTTGAGGAACAGGTAGCGCTTCAAGTCGGAGGCCGGTGCTCTACCTTCCAGGATGCCGATCGTGGTCAGGATGCGGTACTGCGTCAACGTCAGGCTCGTTCGTTCTATGGCGGTCTGCGCGGTCTCGTAGAGATCGATGATGCGTCCGATGAACGAACTCGAGAGAAGCGAATCGATCTCCTCGTCGAACTCATCCTTACTCTCTATTCCGTAGAGATTGACTTCCCGTGGGTCGAGAAGGTCGGTGAACTCCTTGAACCGCGCGTGGAGATCGGTCATGGCTACGTCGAGACTGTCCCGACCCTTCTGGGTGATACAGATATCCATGACACGGCGATCCGTCTCACTGCCGATCCTCCTGATGAAACCTTTCTCCTCGAGGCAGCGGACCACGCGTGTTCCGGGATCCGAGGGCTGCCCGATCGCTTGCATGATCTGCGTGGAGGACATGGGCTCATCGGTCTTGGAGAGGACGGTGAGCGCCCTCACAGGGGTCAGAGCGAGTCCGAGATCACGTTTCCAGGTGAAGGACGTGACCTGATGGGCGAAGGTAAGAGAGGTGAGGAAGCAGGGAGATGCGAGGTGCGTAGCCATGAACTCGCTGGAGCGGAACGTGCGCTCCCGTTCGGAAAGTTCGGATGGTACGTTCTCGATCCTGTCCAGGATCGAAGCGATCCGGATACCCGGACTCTCCTTGCGTGAATTGGCCATGCGGATCACCTTCCCCCAGCAAGTGGTCCGTTGGATACGATCTTCATATGATGCCCTGCGTCAGGGGCGAAAACGTCCTTCTCGCCCTATGTATCGCCCGGCGGCGTCACGAGATTCCGTGAACAGCCGTTAGTACCCGTCTCACTTCATAGTTAACACCGGTGTTACAAATCACGCGGGTGGTTCACAACCGTGAAAGTCTTTCAGATGGTAGATTGGTTAGCATCTGAAGAGCTTGTGCGTCCTCTTCGTGAGGATGCTCGTTCATGCACTCATGACTGAGGAGGGTCCTCGTGCAGGAGACCATCGAGCTTCGTATACCGGAATCACTCGAAGGCGAGACGTATCCAGCTCTGGATCTCGATACTTCCAAGATAACCACGTTCGACTCGGAGGGCGCGTTCGTCCTGCGTGACGTAGGAGTCAGCTACGGGGGAGAGATGGCGATCGCCGGTGTCTCCTTCGACGTCGTGCCGCAGAAGTGCACCGCTCTGATCGGGCCGTCCGGCTGTGGTAAGTCCACGATCCTGCGGTGCCTCAACCGTATGAACGACACCATCCCCGGTGCGAAGGTGCATGGATCAATCCTTCTCGACGGTGAGGACATCCACGGCCAGAACGCCGATGAGGTCGACCTGAGGACGCGTGTGGGGCAGGTCTTCCAGTATCCCAACCCGTTCCCCATGTCCATCTACGAGAACATCGCGTACGGTCCGCGCATCCAAGGCATCAAGGATCAGGATGAGCTCGATGCCATCGTCGAGGATTCGCTGACCCGTGCAGCGCTCTGGACCGAGGTGAAGGACAGCCTCAAGAAGCACGCGTTCGGGCTCTCCGGCGGTCAGCGTCAGCGCCTCTGCATAGCGCGCGCTCTGGCCAACAAGCCCGAGGTGCTCCTCATGGATGAGCCGGCTTCGGCACTCGACCCCATCTCCACGCAGATGATCGAGGACACGATCACCAAGATCAAGGACGACGTCACCATCGTCATAGTCACGCACTCCATGTCCCAGGCATCCCGTGTGAGTGACTACACAGCGTTCTTCCTGCGCGATGATATGTCTAAGCCCGCGTTCCTCGTGGAGTACGGCTACACGCCCACCATGTTCAACCGCCCCAAGGACGAACGCACTCAGGACTACATCACCGGCCGTTTCGGCTAGGCCTCACGTATCATCTAGAGTGTTATGGAGTCACGCACCTGTCGCCTGAGGCGGCGGGTGCGTGTCGTATAGTAGGGTCATCGAAAGGGAGGAACGGGATGACGGATCGGCTCAGATCGGTTGAAGTTGACGCACTTCTCGACGTGGTCGTCTCACTCGACGATCCGGATGACATGTTCGCGTTCCTCGAGGATCTCCTCACACCCCGTGAGATCCAGGATCTGGCGCAACGGTTCCACGTAGCGCAGCTGCTGGACTCGGGTGAATCCTACGCGCTCATACAGGAGCGGACGGGAGCTTCGGCGACCACCATCGCCCGTGTCTCCAAAGCGTTGCATTTCGGGTCCGGAGGCTATGCTAGAGTCCTCCGTGACCGAGCCTGATCGAACCCCACGAGTACCGGTAGAGGAAGTCGTCACATGTCCTTCGTGCACCTCCATGCTCATTCAGAATTCTCGCTGCTCGATGGTGCTGCCAAAGTAGGCGGCATCGTCACGCGCGCTCGCGAGCTCGAGCAGCCCGCAATAGCTATCACCGACCACGGTTACATGTACGGATGCGCCGGTTTCTACCAAGCAGCGCGCAAGGCAGAAATGAAGCCGATCCTGGGGTGTGAGATCTACTTCACTCCGGACTCGACGCTCGCACGTGACCGCCGGCCGGAGCTGTACCACATGATCCTTCTCGCCAAGACGAACGAGGGCTACACCAACCTGATGAACCTCGTGTCAGAGGCGGCTGTCGAGGGGTTCTATTACCGGCCGCGCGTGACCTACGAGATGCTGCAGAAGTATTCGGAGGGCATCATCGGGACCAGCGCGTGCGTGGCGGGGATCATCCCGCAGAGCATCCGGAACGGGAGGCCTGATGAGGCTATCTCGTGGGCCAAGAAGCTCGCGGGGGTGTTCGCGCCCGGTGACTTCTACATAGAGCTGCAGAACCAGGGGATCGCGCTGCCCGATTTCGAGGCGTCGGCGGGATTCTCCACGCAGGTGGAGCTCAATAAGAGGCTAGTGGAGGTGGCTGAGGTCACGGGCCTCGAGACCATCGCCGCGAACGACTTCCATTACATAGACCGCGAGGACGCGCGGATCCAGGACATGCTCATGTGCATCGGTATGGGTGTGAAGCTGGATGAGCAGAACGACATGCGCTTCGCGAACGATCAGTTCTACATCAAGAGCGCGGAGGAGATGCGTGAGGCGCTCGCCGGTCACGAGGATGCATGCGCCCGTACGCTCGAGGTGGCTGAGAAGTGCAACGTGGACCTCGAGTTCGACAAGATCATCCTCCCGAAGGTGAACCTGCCGGAGGGCGCCACGAACGAATCGCTGCTCTGGGATCAGAGCCTCGCGGGGCTCAAGGAGCGTTACGGCGACCCGCTTCCCGATGAGGTTATGTAACGCTTCGAACACGAGTACCGGATCATCTGCGACAAAGGGTTCCCCGCG
>CAYVBA010000062.1:0-5383 GCA_964448475.1 uncultured Coriobacteriales bacterium | reverse complement strand
TGATCTCTCGACCGGTCTCGTAGTCGGCCGGATAACCGCCGGATGCCATGACCACGGTGACTGCGGACTGGTCCTTCCAGACCAGCGGGCGTTCGATGAGGCGACCTTGGGCTACGTCGATCATGATGGCTAGGAGGTCCTCGTCGAGCCGTGGGATGATTACCTGAGTCTCGGGGTCTCCGAAGCGCACGTTGAACTCCAGGACCTTGGGGCCGTCAGCTGTGATGATGAAGCCGCCGTAGAGGACACCTCGGTAGGTGTAGCCCTCCGCCTGGAGACCTTCAACAGCGCGCTGCATGTAGGCCACCATGAGGCGGTAGTCGTCTTCGAGGAGATCGGGAATCGGGCAGAGAGCGCCCATACCGCCGGTGTTGTCCCCGGTGTCATCGTTTCCGATGCGCTTATAGTCACGAGCGGGAGCAAGTGGAACCATGTTCTTGTCAGAGACGAGGCACATGAGCGAGACTTCGGGGCCTTCGAGGAACGTCTCGATGACGATGCGGCGTCCGGCGTCGCCGAAACGGCCGACTAGGGCATCGACTACCGCTATCTTGGCGGTTTCGCGATCCTGAGCGACGGTGACTCCCTTACCCGCAGCGAGTCCGTCCGCCTTGATGACCACCGGTAGCGGGTGGTTCTCCAGATAGCTGAGAGCGGGAGCCAGCTCGGTGAAGGATTCGTAGCTAGCGGTGGGGATGTCGTATTCGGCCATGAATTGCTTTGCGTAACGCTTGCTGCCCTCCAGCATGGCGCCGTCGTAGTTGGGACCGAAAACGAGGATATCGTTCGCACGGAGCTCGTTGGCTATACCGGCCACGAGCGGTGCCTCGGGACCTATGACCACGAAGCCTACTTTGTGCTTGCGACAGAAGTCCACCACTTGGTTCTTCTCGGTGATGTCGACCTTCACGTTGGTAGCGACCTGTGCGGTACCAGCGTTACCCGGAGCCACGTAGAGGGATTTGCAGACCTCGGATTCGCGGATCTTGACGGCCAGTGCGTGTTCGCGGCCACCGCTACCCAGGATGAGGACGTTCATGGACTACGCTCCCTCCGGCTTACGCCTTGTGACGGATGATGGTCTGTTTGCGGGCGGGGCCCACAGCGATCATGGATACGGGAACTCCGGCGAGCTCCTCGATGAAGTCGATGTAGTCCTTGGCTTCGCGGGGAAGCTCGGAGAACGTGGAGCACTGGGAGATATCCTCTGTCCAGCTGGGCATCTCCTGGTACACGGGCTTGGCATGATGGAAAAGCGTCTGGTGCTCGGGAACAGTCTTGTAGATGGTTCCACCGCAGTCGTATCCGGTGCAGACCTTGATGTGATCCAGGTTGGAGAGGACGTCCAGCTTGGTGATGCAGAGATCGGTGAGCCCGTTGATATCAGCCGCGTTGCGGACGATGACGGCATCGTACCAACCGCAGCGGCGCTGACGTCCGGTTGTGGTACCGAACTCCCCGCCTACTTCGGTGAGGTGCTTGGCCGCGGGGTCGTCTTCTGCGATCTCTGTGGGGAACGGTCCGCTGCCCACACGAGTGATGTATGCCTTAGCTATGCCCAGGACCCGAGTGATGTGCTTCATACCAACACCGGTTCCGGTGAGAGCTCCACCCGAAGAGCAGTTGGACGATGTCACGAACGGATACGTACCGTGATCGATGTCCAGAAGCGTGCCCTGGGCTCCCTCGAAGAGGACACGAGCTCCATCACGCAGTGCGTCGTTCAGCATCTGCGAGCTCTCCACGATGTACGGACGGATGGTGTGCGCGTAGCGGAGGTAGGTCTCACAGATACCGTCGACCGTGTACGGTTCCATGTCGTACACCTTGGTGAGGATCGCGTTCTTCTCGACCAGAGCAGCCGCCAGCTTCTCGCGGAAGATGTGCTCATCCAGCATGTCCTGCACCCGCAGGCCCATACGGGAAGCTTTGTCCTGGTACGCGGGGCCGATGCCTCGCTTGGTGGTGCCGATCTCGTTCACGCCGAGTCGGCGTTCCGATGCTCCGTCCAGATCCAGGTGGTACGGCATGATGAGGTGCGCGTTACCCGAGATACGGATGTTATCAGTTGGGATGCCTTCGGATTCGAGCATCTCTATCTCATCTATGAGGACCTTGGGGTCCACCACGCAGCCGTTACCGATCACAGGCGTGATGTGATCGTAGATGACGCCGGAAGGGATGAGGTGAAGCGCCAGATGATGGTCATCGGTGATGACCGTATGGCCGGCGTTGTTGCCGCCTTGGAATCGAACCACGTAATCGAACTCGTTGGAGAGGAGGTCGGTGATCTTACCCTTGCCTTCGTCTCCCCATTGGGCTCCCACTAGGATGGTTCCCGACATCTACGTCCCTTCTCCGGCGATACGTCGCATGTTCCTGCGTGCGGACACACCCTCCAGTATAGGACAGTGAGCCAGCACTTACCCTAGCTGCTTGTGATACGCCCCAGCCTCCTCCATAGCGGCTGCGAGATCGAGGTCGTGCGTGAAGTACATGACCTGCCTCGTGCGGGCGAGGCGTTGGATGGCGAGAAGAGCGTGGCGTTGCCTGCTCTCGTCGAAGTGCACGAGGATGTCGTCCAGGAGGACGGGGGCTCCTGGGGCGAGGTCCGGGCTGGACTCGATGAGCGCGAGCCGCAGAGCGAGGTGCATCTGAGCTTGCGTACCCGAAGAGAGGTGTTTGTCATCCAGCTTGGTGCCCACTCGATCCTGGATGCTGTACGTCTGACCATCCGAGACGATGCGGGTCCAGCGACCTTCCGTGAGGTCTGCGAGATATGCGTCGGCTGCGGAATCGATGCCCGGCTTGCGCTGGATACTCCATGTGTCGAGCGCGCGGTCGAGAAGCTGTGACTTCACGGTCAGGTAGAGATAGCGCTCTCGTGCGTCCTGGATCCGAGCGCGGATATCCTCAGCTTCCTGAACAGCGGAATCGAGCCGTGAGTCCACATCGGTGATCCTGATGCGCTCCCTGAGCACACCATGCTCGTCGTTGAGCGCACTATGTGCGGACTCGAGCTCTTCGACGGTCTCACCCGCCTTGCGGATCCGGGACTGGAGCGTTACGAGTGGGTCCTCATCTACAGGGATGCCCAGCTCCTCTGAGAGAGTGGTGTAGCTGGAGCGGAGCTCTTCGAGACGGTCTTCGGATCTGGTCAGATCAGTGCGAAGGGCGTCTATGCGAGCCATAGCGTCGAGACGTCCACGGCGCGCTGCTTCTTGTGCGCGGGCTTCTTCGAGCGTGGTAGGGATGTACCTTATGAGCTGTGGAGCCGTAGCGGCCTCTCCCTCGACCGGAAGAAACGGGAGTTCATGTGCAGCCTCAGCCACCCATGAAGCGATGCGCTGCTCCAACTTCTGGGCACGCTCACGGTGCTTCACGATCTCCGATTCCTTCTGCTGCCGCTCACGAGCTCGTGTAGCGTACAGGATGGAGCGCTGAAGACTCCCTTGTTCAGCGGCTATCCCTTGTTGAGTGAGGTAGCTCTCCACCTCCACGGCTAGCTCAGCTGCCGTCTTCCGCTTGAGGTCGTAGAGACTCTCAGCTCGGGAGACCTCCGCCCGCGCACGCTGCACGTGGGCAGTACGATCCTGCAGATCCGCCGGTGTTCCTATGCGCTTCTCTGATCTGAGCGCACCCATGATGAGGGCGATGAACACACCCAGAACGAGCATGCCGGCCACTACATACAGCGCAGGCTGACCGAGCTGCCATCCTAAGACGCCGGCGATGATAGCCAGCACGAAGCCTACAGCCGCTGCGACGTAGAACGGACGCTGTTGCGCCGCGGAGAGCGCTCTCATCCGCTCCAGGTCCACTTCTATTCCTGCTGTCCGCTCTACTGCAGTGAGCTCCGCACGAGCCTCCTCCAAGCGGGTGGCCGCCTGCTCCTCCTCGTTCGCGGCGTTCAGCCGAGCGAGCTCCATCTGCTGCAGATGATCGATGACCACCTGTGGTTCATCGGCCAGACGAGGTGCGTCAACGGGCAGCGCATCGACGAGCTCTTCCTCATGCGTGCGCAGGTCACGAAGCTCGCGGAGCTGCTCGCTCACCAGGTTGATGTCGTTGCTGTAGTGCTGGAGTGACGGGATGGAGTCCACGAGGTGATCGTCGACCGGGAGTCGTTTGACCTCGTCCTCCGCAGCCGCCAGCTCCTCCATGACCTCCTCACGAGCATCCTCCGCATCGCGGATCGCGCTCTCGAGACGCTCGATCCGCTCCACCGATCGCTTGAGAGTCTCCTCCTGACTTCTCGCCTGCTCCAGTTCCTGCTTCGACCTCTCGAGCTCGGTGTCCATCTCGGAGAGTCTCAGTGCCGATTCGTTGATCCGGTGCGCTTCATTCCGCAAGGTGAGGATGACGTCATCTTGTTCTCGCAGCTCGGTTGTGAGGTTGCGGATCAGCACGTTGGTCATGCGGCGGTCGGTGGTGAAGAGCCCTTTGGCTTCGCGCGTGAGGCTGTTCTGCAGTTCGACGGGTGAGACCGAGGCCCCCGAGCCCGCCATCATGAAGCTGTCGGCCAGTCCGGGTGAGTCCGTGATGCTCGACGCCGAGAACGCATCCAGCGACAGCACCTTCTTGAACAGCTCCTCATCCACGCCGGTGAGGTAGCGGTCGGCGAATTCCTGCGGATCCATGTCACGGCCGTCGCGCGTGATGGTTACATCGGTGTTGTCACGCCGGAACACGAGCTCGTGCTCGCCGTCCTGCATGAGGATCGTGACAGCGCGCCTGCCGCTCCCCTTCCGATACGGGTTCTGATTGCCGCGTGCGCTCGGCCACCCCATGAACGCTGCGGGGATGGCGTTGCGGAGTGTGGATTTGCCCGCCTCGTTCCGGCCTGAGATGACGTTCAATCCGGGCGAGAAGCCCGTGTGCGAGACGTCTTCCGCGGCACCGAACCGCTCGAGGATGACTCCGGTCACGTACGGCCTCGGGTTGCTGCTCGGCTCCGTCATGAGCGCCCACCTCCAGAGAGCTCCTGGGCGAGTTCGAACGAGGCGCGCTCCAGGAGTGCTGCGAGCCCCGCATCATCCGGGCGGGGTATCTCGGCCTCATCGAGCAGCGTCTGGAAATCCGGCCCCAGCTCTGTGGGATCGGCCGCGAGCTCATCAGCTGCGCGGAACACGTACGCAGGCAGGAGATCCGCTGCGAGTGCCGCGTCGCGGTCCACCGCCGGCGAGCTGGAGTCGCGGATGCGATCCACCCAGACCCACGTGGAGCCTGTGAAACGACTGTTGATGTGCGTGGCCATCTGGGCGAGGTCGGTCTCGGTCAGCGGATCGGCGATGGTATCCGCGCCGAAGAGGTCGAAGCGGATGATGTAGGACACGTCCTTCTCGCCCTGGAGAACACCGATGCGCTCTATGAGAGCGTTCTC
>CAYVBA010000061.1:2799-5416 GCA_964448475.1 uncultured Coriobacteriales bacterium | reverse complement strand
CACGTTGGCCGTGCCCATGGAGAGCTTGGCGTTGGGCTGCGGACAGTAGATGACGTTGGCTTCCTTCTCTGCGAGGATGGCGATGTCATCAGCATCCACCTGCGTGCAATGGACGCAGACGGTACCGGGACGATCCAGGATCCCCCAGTTGGTCACATAGCGGACCGGACTCACGCCCGTGGGCAGGATGGAAGGATAGGATTCGTCCGGATGATGTCCGTCAGCCCAGCCATGGATCGAGAAGGGCGAGGAACCGTAGCGGATGAAGTCGTACTCCTCATGGCTTCCAGCGAGGTGCAACGCGAGCGGGAGATCGTGCTCCTGCGCCAGCTCCGCGACGCGCTCGAGCACCATGGGATGACATGCGTAGAGCGAATACGGCGCGATGCCCACGGTGATGCGCGAATCCGCATGATCGTCGGACCACGCGTGGATATCGGCTTCCGCACGCTCGATCTCCGCGTCGATCTCCTCACGGAGAACGGCTTGAACCTCGCGATAGACGATGGCACGCAGGCCGGTCTCGGATGCTGCACGAGCGGATGCACCGGTGGTGGTCATATCGGCCACGGTGGTGATGCCTGAGGCGAGCGCCTCGAGCGCACCGAGGAGCGCCGAGTCCTCCCAGTCCTCGTCCGACATCTGCTGCTCCTTTTCCAACATGTAGGTCTTCCATGCTGCGTACGGAGCGTCGTTGATGATGCCGCGCATAGCGGAGTATTCGAGGTGCGTGTGGCAGTTGATGAAACCCGGGAGCAGTGCGGCCAACCCGAAGTCCATCACCTCTTCCTCGGGATACCTGGTCTTGAGGAGCAGCGCGGGTCCTATGTCCTCGATCTTCCCGTCGCGGACCAGCACAGCACCGTTCTCGATGTGGGCTTGGGATACGGGAAGGACGTAACGTGCGGTGAGGAGCATGACGACCTCCTATTTCGTTGCGGTGTAGATGGTCACGATACCGCCCGTGCGGGTCTTCGTGTCCACATGGGAGAAGCCGTGAGCGATCATCTCGTCCTCGATTATAGCCGCTGCAGGGAACGCCTTGATGGAATCCCTCAAGTACTCGAACCCTGAGCGGTCATCGGTGAGGAACCTGCCGATGGTGGGAACCACCAGATCGAGATAGAAATGGTAGATGGCGCGCCAGATGCGGTTCTTGGGCGTGGAGAACTCCAGAGCCACGTACCGACCTCCGGGAACGAGCACCCGTGCGGCCTCCTCCATGGCGAGCCTGCGATCGTCGAAGTTGCGCAGTCCGTAGGCCACCGTGACGAGGTCGAACGAACCATCCTCGTACGGGAGATCCATGGCATCCACACGCTCGAAGGTGACGTGGACTCCGTTCGCTTCGGTGCGGGCACGCTCCTCCGCCACATCCAGCATCTCGCCACAGAAGTCGGTGGCCACGATAGCAGCCGGTGGGGTCATGCGCGCGATGGTGTACGTCACGTCTCCCGTACCTGCAGCGATGTCGAGCATGCGTGTGGACTCATCCGCGCGAGCACACCGCGCGACCTCCTTGAGCCACCTGTTGTGGATCCCGAACGAAGCGAGCTCGTTGAACAGATCGTACCTCGGTGCGATGTCGGAGAAGATATCGCAGACCATCTGCGCCTGCTCCGACCTCCCGTTCTCGATGTCTTCGGCGCCGAGCACCATCTCATCCCTCATGTACATCCCTTTCAGCTGCAGCCAATCGAACGCACACACAGAAGAGCTGCAGGGCTTCTTCCAATTCCTCGAGCGAGGGATAGGTGGGCGCTATACGGATATTCGAATCATCAGGGTCATGACCATAAGGGAACGGAGCACCAGCTCCGGTGAGCGTGACACCGGCGTCGCGCGCGAGCTCCACGATCCTCAGAGCACAGCCCGTGGGCGCTTGGAAGGACACGAAGTATCCTCCGCGCGGCTTGGTCCAGGAGACTCCGGGGACGTCGGAGAGTTCTCGCGAGAAGACACGCTCCACGAGCTCGAACTTGGGTCTCAGGATCGCGGCGTGCTGACGCATGTGCGCTCTGAGACCTTCCACGTCACCGAAGAAGCGCACGTGGCGGAGCTGGTTCATCTTGTCGTACGCGATGGTCTGGAACGACATGACGTGGACGGCGTCGTTGATGTTGGCTTCCGATGCGGCGATGCATGAGATACCGCTGCCCGCGAAGGTGATCTTGGACGTGGACGCGAACTGCAGATAGATATCGGGCTTACCCGCTTCTTCCGCTGCGACCCGGATATCCAGCAGCTGATCCTGGTCCGCTGGGTCGTCGAAGAGATGGTGCTCCGCGTACGCGTTGTCCCAGAGCAGACGGAAGTCGGGCGCTACCGGCTCGAGTGCCACGAGACGACGGACCGTCTCATCCGAGTACGTATAGCCCTGCGGATTGGAGTACTTAGGAACGCACCACATGGCTCTGATGTCGGGGCGGTTTCCTACGAGCTCCTCGACAACATCCATGTCCGGACCGTCGGGTGTCATGGGGACGGGGATCATCTCGATGCCCATGGCCTCGCAGATCGCGAAATGACGGTCGTATCCCGGAACCGGGCAGAGGAACGCTACGGAATCCAACTTCGACCAGGGCTTCTCGTCCATGAAACCGAAGAGCATGGCACG
>CAYVBA010000061.1:0-2699 GCA_964448475.1 uncultured Coriobacteriales bacterium | reverse complement strand
GCTCGCGCGATATGGACATGATTACCATAACCAGCTCAGAAGGAGAGGAACCGGATGACCACCATCCTCGTCATCGAAGACGACCCCACCATCAGACTCACGATCGAGTTCGCGCTCACCAAGGCGGACTATGCGGTAGCCACCGCAGCAGATGGAGCGAGCGGTTTGGACATCGCACGGAAGATAAACCCCGATCTCATACTCCTCGACCTCATGTTGCCATCGATGAGCGGTATCGATGTGGCCAAGTCACTCCGCATGACCGATGAAGAGACGCCCATCATCATGGTAACGGCACTCGGATCGGATGAGGACAAAGTCAAAGGCCTCGATGCCGGAGCTGATGATTACATCACGAAGCCGTTCTCGACGAAGGAGTTGCTCGCCCGGATCCGTGCCAACATGAGACGCGCCGGGCGCGGTCGCGACAAGACGGTCGGTCAGATACTCGAGCATGGTGACCTGGTGATCGACCCCATCTCAACCCGCGTCAGCGTCAAAGGTAAACCCATCAAGCTGCGTACGAAGGAGTATGAGCTCCTACTGGCACTCGCCACGCGCCCCAGCGCACTCGCACGTCGTGAGTGGCTTGCCCGCGAGGTGTGGAGCGAGGAGTTCCTCTCCACCTCACGCACCATCGACGTGCATATCCGCCGCATCAGAAAGGCGG
This sequence comes from uncultured Coriobacteriales bacterium, assembly GCA_964448475.1. Classification (GTDB taxonomy): domain Bacteria; phylum Actinomycetota; class Coriobacteriia; order Coriobacteriales; family CAYVBA01; genus CAYVBA01. The sequence goes on along the minus strand of CAYVBA010000061.1, from coordinate 2,029 downwards.
TCGAGACCGAGAGCGATTACGAATACATCCACACCGTGCACGGGATGGGCTATCGGTTCGAGCCCGTCCTCAAGGAAGGTCTCACATCCGACGCTCCGGCTGAGGTATCCGCTGCCGGAAACGAGGATTGATGGGACATACCGTCTCCCGTTACTCCGTTGCAGACAAGCTCGGATCACTCTCCTGGCGTAACTGGCTCCTCATAAGCTATATCCTGATCGTACTTGTCTTCGCTGTACTGTGGACGTACTTCCTGCTGGGGCCCGTAGCCAACACGATGCATGAGCAGCAGGTCTCCAACCTGAAAGCTCTCGTCCACACTACAGGGGCTGCTATCAAGAACACCGGGATCGACCGGGCGGATGAGGTAACCGAATCCGTCTCCAACGACATCGTTCGCCTCACGTTGATCGATGAGAGCGGCCGTGTTATCTCTGACAGCGAAGCGAACGTTCCTGAGATGGAGAACCACAGCGATCGCCCTGAGTTCGTGAGCGCGCTCGCCGGCGAGGTGGGGATGGACCAGCGTCGCTCCGAGACTACCGGCCAATCCCAGCTTTATGTAGCTGAATCAGTCCAGATCGAACAGCGAACGTACGTGATCCGTATCTCCGAACCCACCTTGAGCATCGCCGACACGATCGGCCCTGCCCGTACCACCGGCATCATCCTACTGGCCATCGGTGTGGTGATCTCCGTCGTGATCGCGTGGGGTTCACTTTCGAGCGCATCGAAGCCCGCGGGCGATCTGCAGCGCATCCGCTCGGACTTCGTCACGAATGCGAGCCACGAACTTAAGACACCCGTCGCCGGTATCCGCCTGTTGGCTGAGTCGATCGCGGTCGCAGCAGAGGATGACGAGTCAGACATCGTGCAGGTCTTCTCGAAGCGCCTCGATGAGGAAGCAGAACGACTGCAGAATCTCGTGACCGAGCTTCTCGACCTCAACCGCCTGGAGAGCACCGTTCAAGGCGGTGAGATCGTGGATCCCACCATAGATATTCATTCGGTGATGATCACGTCCGTGGAGTCGCATCGTCTCATGGCGCGCGAGAAGGGGCTGCGGCTTGATTTCATCGACCACACCCCCGCTGACATGCCGTGCAGAGTACGCATGGGACCCGCTGATGCATCACTGATCGTGGACAACCTCATCGAGAACGCCATCCGGTACACAGAGGAAGGCGGAGTCACCGTAAGCCTGGATGTGGATAATAAACGCGCCAAGATCACGGTTGCCGACACGGGCATCGGGATCCCCGACCAGGATATCCCCCGCATCTTCGAGCGTTTCTACCGCGTGGATGTAGCACGCTCGCGTGAGAGCGGTGGCACTGGTTTGGGGCTCTCACTCGTGAGACATGCTATCCTCCGCTCGAATGGCACGATCGAAGTATCGAGCTCGATAGGCGAAGGCTCGACCTTCATCGTGCGCATCCCCTTAGAACGATAGGATTCCTATGACAGCTCCTGAACGCTCCGAGGAATACGGATCACTCCAACGTCTCATGGAGACGCTCTTCGCGCGCTCGAACACGGTCACCCGACTCGAAGCCATCATATTGGCAGAGTCGAACGACCTCCACAGCGATCTGCAGGAGTTGGTCGCTTTACTACCCCCGGGTCACCACACGCGCCAGCAGATGGCCGATCAACTCAACTCGGCCATAGCTGGACACGGATGGGGCATGAAGTACGGGACGGTGGAGTGACTACTCGCCTGCTGCGATAAGCGGGGCAGCAACCTGCTTCTTGCGTGACAGAACACCAGGCATCCACGTGCCGGCGGGATCCACTTCGATTCCCAGCGCTGGACCCACGAGGTCGTTCTCACCCGCTACGAACACGAGCGAGCCTTCCTCGACGATATCGGTGACGAGAAGAACGAAGGTGTCACCCTCGTTCTCGATCAGGTACTCACCCATGGCTACGCGCAGGTCGTCAACTTTACCCTCCACCGTGGAACTGTCCACGGTCTCGTACTGTCCGATGTAGACGGCCCGCCCACCGATCTCGAAGCGTTTCGTGT
>CAYVBA010000060.1:0-5526 GCA_964448475.1 uncultured Coriobacteriales bacterium | reverse complement strand
GCCACCGTCTACCCCGATATGGAGGACGGCCTGGGCGGAGCCGAGCATGTGGATGACCTCGTGGTCGTCGATGACTGGCTCATCACCGGCAAGGGTCCTGACGCTGCGATCCCGTTCGCTCTGGCCATCATCCGGACGCTTCGCGATGATGACACGGCTGACGAGGTGGCACGGGACATCGTCCGCATGTGACATGAGGCTGTTCATCGGAGTCGGGCTCGGCTCACGCGCTCGACACGTCGTATCCGAAGCATCGGGGATCCTCCGCGAGAGGGTTCCCGGTGCTTCGTTCGTTCCGGCGCGGAATCTGCACATGACGCTCGCGTTCCTGGGCGAGTTACCCGACCATGACGTAGCCATCGTCAAGGACTGGTTCGCGGAGATCGTACCAGCGCATATGAGCATCTGCGGGGAGCTCACCATGCGGGTCGAGAAGTACGGGTCGTTCTCCGCTCGCGGTGGCCGGATCCTCTGGGCCGGACCCGACGTCTCGGCCGGGTTCGAGACGCTCGTCTCACGGATCCGATCCGACCTCGACGCGCTCGAGCTCTCCTGTGGGCTTCCACCCGCGCCGCCTGGTCCCTGGGTGCCGCATATCACGCTGGCTCGGAGAGCGATCGCACCCGATGCCGTGGCGCTTCTCGCCGACCTGCCGATCCAGACCGAACCCGATGAGATAGCCGGCATCACGCTCTTCCGGAGCGAGATCGATGCCGAACGCGGGGGAGTCCGCTACCGGCCACTCCGTACGGTCACAGGCCTCACCGGTCTGCGGGGATGCTCATCGCGCATCCGGGCGCATTAGGAGCGGTTCGCACTACGCGGAGATCTCCCAGATGTTCTTGCATTGCCCGATGATGCGGTCCGGATCCCACGTCTTCGAGGTGTTCTCCGAACTGTTGGGGTCACGGATGACCGCGCGCCCCTCACCATCGAATTCCGTGATGATGATGTAGTGACCGGTAGTGGTGAAGTCACCCGGCCCCACTACGCAGACCACGAGGCTGCCGTTCTCCACGGCTCTCCGTACCCGACCTGTGTCAGCGGGAAGCTCGCGTGAATCCAATCCCAGACTCTCCGCGCCTTCGCTCATGAACGCCCAGCGGGTGGCGCCGCCTTCCACGAATCCGTTCTCCTGGCTGAACTCGGCCATCGCGATCGGGTCCTTGTCCGACTTACCGGTGAGCCCCGTGTACACCATGGACATCACGGTGGGTCCGCATCCGTTGAGCTCCATGGTTCCGTTCGCATACGGATGAGCCGACCACGCGGCATCGGTCTGGTAGAGCACCGGCACATCCACCCGCTCCCACCCGTTCCTATCCACATCGGAGATGCCGAGCGCCTGTTCCACCACGAAGCCTGCCCGCCCGATCGACGGAACCTGACTCCGCAGTACCGTCGCGCCCACCACGAGCACCACGGTGAGCACCATCAGCACCACGACCCGTTGACGGCGCGTCCTTCTCGCCCCTCTGTAACGTTCCGAATACCTGCTGTGATGTGTACTTCCACGCCTACGGGTCACGTGAACCTCCTGATCCGGAGCCTTCCGCATCCACCGTACAAGGGGACGCGTCGAGGAACCCATAAGGGCGCCTGAAGGTTTCCTGAGCGAACGATCGCGCGGCCATAACCTGCGATAATCTTGTCTCGACCCCGACCGATGGAGACTCATGCGCGTACTCGTGGTGGATGATGAACGTGAGATCGCTGACCTCGTCGTGGACCTTCTGACTCCGGAAGGTCTCGATGTCGAAGCATGTTATTCCGGACGAGAAGCCCTGGAGGCGTTCGTGCGCAGACGTCCCGATCTGGTGGTCCTGGACATCATGATGCCGGGGATGGACGGATTCGAGGTTTGCAGGAGGATTCGTGAGTTCTCGGATGTGCCCATCGTCTTCCTCTCCGCTAAGGATCAGGAAGTGGACAAGGTGCGTGGACTGACGCTCGGAGCCGATGATTACATCACGAAGCCGTTCAAGCCGTTCGAGTTCGTGGCGCGGATCGGTGCACGCCTCAGGAGGGTGAGGACGGGGGATGAGAGGCCGTCGGCCCTTCTCGCCCATGGGGTGGAGCTCGATCCGAAGACGCATACCGTCTCGTTCCATGGGGAGGAGCTGGATCTGACGCCTACGGAGTTCTCGATCCTGGAGGTGCTGCTCACGCGTGTGGGTGAACCCGTCTCCAACAAGGAGATCCACCAGGCCGTGTGGGATGACGTGTATCTGCCGTCGTCGGCGAACGCGGTGATGGTGCATATCAGGAACATCAGGCGGAAACTCGCGGCAATCGATGGTTCGGACGAGGTCATCCAGACCGTGTGGGGCGTGGGGTATCGGGTCGCGGCGGATGTGGCACGCAGCGGGAGTGAGATCTGATGGCGCTCAGGAGCGAGCAAGCACGGATCCTGAGGCGCAGGCTCTTCGCGCGGCTGGGTATCGCCCTGCTCATCTTCACGCTCGGGTACGTGATCTTCCTGGTACTCATGCAGTGGTTCTGGGTTCCGGAGTTCGCCGATCGTGTAGCCGATTCCACCGCACCCTGGTACGAATCCTCCCGCGCGGAGTACGAGGATATCCGCACACTCGGCTCCGCTTCACGCTGGGATGCCTGGATGACCACAGACGGCAGGTACATGAAACGCGATCTCTCCACGTACCGCTTCATCAGGTCACTCAAGATCCCGGTCGCCGTGGGTGGGTATCTCATGGGTGCCATCGTGATCCTCTTCCTCCTCATGAACCGCTCGGTCCGCTACTTCGATGCACTCGCGGCTAACGTAGGTCGACTGCTCGCGGGCGACGCAGCCAGGATCGATCTGCCGGCCGACCTCGCCGTATCCCGCGCCGAACTCACGGAGATCAGAGAGCGCCTCCTGCGCGACGAACGGATAGCCTCGCAGACGGAGGAGCGTAAGAACGAATTGGTCGCGTACCTCGCTCATGACATCCGGACCCCGCTGACCACGATCCTCGGGTACTTGGCCATCCTGGAGGAGTCACCCGACCTGCCCTTGGAGACACGCGCCCGGTACGCCGGTATCGCGTACGGCAAGGCCGTGGAGCTCGAGCATATGATCGGGGAGTTCTTCGAGGTAGCACGCTACAACCTCACCAAAGTGTCCGTGGAGCGGGAGACCGTGGACGTCATGGTCCTCTGCTACCAAGTGGCCGAAGGCTTCTATCCCGAGGCGACCGAGAAGAGCGTGATCGTAGCGGTCCGCGGACCCGAGACACTGGAATGGATGCTCGACCCCGAGAAGATGGCTCGCGTGCTCTCGAACATCATGCGCAACGCACTCGCGTTCGCTCGCGCGGGAACGGAGATCGGTCTCGACGTCTCCCAGGTGGAAGAGGAGCTCACCCTCTCCATCACGAACGAGGGAGTGGAGATCCCCGAACATCGCCTCGAGACGATATTCGAGAAGTTCTACCGTGAGGATGCCTCACGCTCCACGACCACCGGCGGATCCGGGCTGGGTTTGGCCATCTCCAAGGAGCTCGTGGAGGCGCACGGGGGTACCATCTCCGCAACGAGCGGCGAGGGCGTGACCACCTTCACGGTGACCGTGCCCCGCTGAATCACCCTCAGGGAGGAGCCACCATGGCCGCCAAGCCGAACGTCGCGTTCATCTGCATCCACAACTCATGCCGGTCTCAGATGGCGGAAGCCATAGCGCGCGCCCGGTTCTCCGATGTCATGATCCCGCATTCCGCTGGCACGGAGCTCTCACGTGGCATCGATCCCGGAGCGGTGGGGATCATCCGCGATCTCTACGGAGTGGACATGTCAGAGACGCAGGAACCCAAGCTTCTCGCCGACCTGACGGACATGGATGTAGCCGTCACCATGGGGTGCGGTGTGACCTGCCCCATCGTCTTCGCGCCCAAGCTCGTGGAGTGGAACATAGACGATCCGTCGGGCGAGCCGCGCGAGGTCTACGAGGCGACCGCTCGTGAGATCGAGTCCCTCATCGCCGAGCTGGCGGACGAGCTCCGCACCGCGTGAGCGGCACCGGCGCACGCCATCACCGTACCTCCATCTCCCTTCCGAGCCATCGGGTATAGACGGGTCACATATCCGAACGCTTCAGATGGGAGCTCGCGCATGCATGACATAGATCTGCTGATCACACTCACCGCCGAGAAGAACGACGAGAACAACGTGACCATCGCCTTCGCCATGGGTTCCATGGCGGCCAAGCGCGGTCACGCTACCGAGATACTCCTCCTCTCCAACGCCGTACACCTCGCGAAAGAGGGCTATGCTGATGACATCGCTATAGGCGACCCGTTCCCTGCCATCAAGGATGCGCTCCCCGGCTTCATGGAGGCCGGCGGGAAGATCAAGGTCTGCTCCGCGTGCATGCAGCACAACGGAGTGTCCGAGGACTCGATCCGCGAAGGCATAGAGATCGTGAACGCCGACTACGCGGTGGACGCCATCATGGCGGCCGAGAAGAGTCTCCAGCTCAACTAGCACGACCGCTTCCTCACAGGTGATGACCCCAGGAGGATGCACGGCTCCTGGGGTCATGCATATGCGGTCACGTGAGAGGTTCGGGTTCCGGAGGGGGTGGGTATGTCGGACGTTCCTGGCGAGAAAAGAGGGCGCGATCGTCTCTTCACCCCTCAGTTCTTCGTCATCTCACTGGTCAACTTCATCATCTTCGTGGGCTTCCAGATGCTCCTGCCCACGTTGCCCGTACAAGCCGAGTCACTCGGAGCATCCGAGATGCTCATCGGCATCGTCTCCGGCTCCATCAGCTTCGCCTCCATCCTCACGCGGCCGGCAGCCGGTCCGCTCCTGGACAGCAGGTATCAGAAGACCGTATTCATCGTAGGCATCGCCCTCTTCGGGCTCATCACGCTCACGTACGGATTCGTGGGGTCGGTCGCGTTCCTCATCCTCTTCCGCTTCCTGCACGGGATCGGATGGGGCACGGCTTCCACCGGCTCCAACACGGTCGCATCGGAGATCATCCCGCGCTCCCGTTTCGGTGAGGGGATCGGGTACTTCACGCTGTCCACGTCGCTCGCCATGGCCATAGGTCCGGCGCTCGGTCTCACCATCATGGAAGCGACCGACTTCAGGACCATGACGTACGTGTCGTTCGGCATCATGATGGCGGCGCTCCTCCTCGCACTGACCATCCCTGGTAAGTTGGAGCGCATGAGGCGCGCGGGTATCGAAGCACCTGAGAAGGCGCTCGCGGATCCACTCCAGGAGCCGTCCTTCTCGCCCCGGGACATCATGAGGCGGACCATAGAGCATTCAGCCATCAGACCGGCGATCATCATGGCGCTCGTCTCGGCGAGCGTGGGTGTGGTGAGCGGATTCCTCGCGCTCTACGCGCTCGAATTCGAAGTGACGAACGTGGCCTCGTACTTCGTGGTGTTCTCGTTGGCCATGATCGTCAGTAGGCCACCTACCGGCAAGATCTTAGACCGCTACGGAGCCACGCGGACCGTTGTGCCGGGTCTCGTGCTCACCATCGCAGGGCTCGTCATGCTATCGCAAGCA
>CAYVBA010000059.1:0-5715 GCA_964448475.1 uncultured Coriobacteriales bacterium | reverse complement strand
TCCTCGCGGGTATCGGCCACGTCCTTCTCGAGCGTACGCATGACGGTGTCGCTATCACCGAGGACCTCGATGATCTCCTCGCGGGTCTCAGCGATGCCGAGAGCGCGAAGGAGCAGCGTAGCTGGCTGCTTACGCTTGCGGTCGATGCGCACGGACAGTACGTCGCGCTTGTCGGTCTCGAACTCGAGCCACGCACCACGCGACGGGATGACCTTCGTGTTGTAGAGCTTCTTGTCAGACGTCTTGTCGCGCTCCTCCGAGAAGTACACACCCGGCGAACGGACGAGCTGGGAGACGACGACGCGCTCGGTGCCGTTGATGATGAACGTCCCACGATCGGTCATGAGCGGGAAATCGCCCATGAACACGACCTGCTCCTTCATCTCACCGGTCTCACGGTTGACGAATTTGACTTCCGCGAGCAGCGGGGCTTGATAAGAGATGTCCTTCTCCTTACACTCCTCCACGGAGTGCTTGGGATCACCGAACTCGTGCTTGCCGAACTCCACGAAGAGGGTCTTCGCGCTGTTCTCGATCGGCGACATGTCATGGAAGGTGTCACTGAGGCCTTCGGTCATGAACCAGTTGAAGGACTCTCTCTGGATGGCGAGAAGATCGGGCACGTCCATCACTTCGGGTATCTTCCCGAAGCTACGTCTATCGCGATAGGTACGTGCCGTACCGGTGGGGGATTCTACGTTAGGCACCAGGCGATTCCTCCTTAGGGAATATGGAAGCAAGCGGCAAGAGCCGCAACCTGATAAGTTATCACAAGTCTTTCGGGATCTTCATAACATCCTTGACAAGTTCATAACTTTGGATTAGGAGCGGAAGCTGAGGAGCTGTTCGTCTCTTATGTCCTGAGACGACGAGACGGGTGGGTCCCACAGACGTGGGTCCCACCCGTTCCCATACGTGTTCAGAGCGAGAACTACTTGAGGGTGACGGTTGCGCCGGCCTCTTCGAGCTTGGCCTTGGCATCGTCGGCTGCGTCCTTCTCGACGCCCTCGAGGAGTGCCTTCGGAGCGGACTCGACTGCTTCCTTGGCCTCCTTGAGACCGAGGGAGGTGAGCTCGCGGACGACCTTGATGACGGCGATCTTGTTGTCACCGAAAGCCTCGAGGACGACGTCGAAGTCGGTCTTCTCCTCGGCTGCTGCCTCGCCTGCGCCACCGGCGACGGGACCACCCATCATGACGGGAGCGGCTGCGGAAACACCGAAGACCTCTTCGAGTTCCTTGACGAGCTCGGAGAGCTCGAGTGCCGGCATCTCCTTCAGGGCTTCGACGATCTCTTCACGTGAAACTGCCATTTGTGGATCTCCTTCTTGTAGAGGTCCGATCAAGGACCTGTTCATATCAGTACGTTCGTCACGCTACTCGTCTTAAGCAGCGTTCTTCTGGTCCGCGATCGCCGAAACGACGCGAGCGAAGCTCTCCGCAGGTCCGTTGAGGACACGGACGACCTGGCTGAGCGGGTTCTGCAGCGTTCCGAGCAGCTTCGCGATGAGCTCTTCGCGCGATGGGAGGTCAGCGATGGCTTTGATCTCATCGAAACCGACCACGTGACCATCACTCAGGCCACCCTTGATCTCGAGCTCGGGATTCTCCTTGGCGAACTCCTTGAGTGCCTTGGCGGGAGCCACGGGATCGGTCTCGTAGAACACGAAACCGGTGGGACCTGCGAGGTACTCATCGAGCGTGGGGAGCTCACGGTTAGCAAGAGCGATCTTCGCGAGGTTGTTCTTGAAGATCCTCATCTCGGCACCTGCTTCGCGCAGTGCTACACGGAGCTCCTGGGATTCGCCGACGGTGAGACCACGGTAGTTGACCGCATAGACACCAGCGCTCTCAGCGAGCTTGGCTTCGATCTCAGCTACCTGATCCCTCTTCTTGTCTGTAGGCATGTACACCTCCTCGTACGTCTCCTTGCACGATCCTGCCGACCGAGTTGGCGGTGGGCAAGGAAAAGGCCCTCGCTCCAGATGGGTGCGAGGGCCGATTGAGGCAGATGGTTCACCGTTATCGTCACCTCGGCTGGCGGGTCTCCCCTTTACGTCCTATCGGACACCGGCTGTCTCTGGCAGCGGATCATGCGTTCTTCGAACTAGTGCATCCGAGATGATACAACGTACCTCTCGGGACGTGCAAGCGTGATTACGCCTACTCCTCTTCATCCACATTCAGGTTGCGGGTCTTGCTCGGGTCGAGCTTGACGCCGGGACCCATGGTGGAGGAGATGGTGATGTTCTTGATGTAGCGACCCTTGGCGCTGGCCGGCTTCACACGGATGATCTCGTTCAGGAGAGCCGCGTAGTTCTCCACGAGCTGATCGAGCTCGAAGGAGACCTTACCGATGGGCACGTGGCAGATACCGTAACGGTCCGCACGATATTCCACACGACCAGCCTTGAGCTCCTGGACCATGCTGGCGACATCCATGGTGACGGTGCCGAGCTTGGGGTTGGGCATCAGACCGCGGGGGCCGAGGACCTTACCGAGACGACCGACCTTGGCCATCATGTCAGGAGTTGCGATTGCTGCATCGAAATCGATGGTGCCACCCTGTACGAGGGTCACGAGGTCATCGGAACCGACCACGTCGGCGCCTGCTTCCTCGGCCTCGCGGGCCTTATCGCCCTCCGCGAAGACCGCGACACGGACGGACTTACCGGTGCCGTGGGGCAAGGAGATCGAGCCGCGGATCTGCTGCTCGGCCTTACGGGTGTCCACTCCGAGACGGAAGACCGCCTCGACGGTCTCGTCGAACTTGGCGGGTGCCACTTCCTTGACGAGCCCGATACCCTTCTTGGGGTTGTAGAGCTTGTCTCCGTCGATCTTCTCGACGGCTGCGTCGTACTTCTTGCCGTGCTTAGCCATATCTCTGTTCCTCCTGTGGTCAACGGGATCCGATCCCTCCCACATAGCCCGGAGCGTCATGCCCGGGATGAACGGTACTCCTACTAGTTCTTATCGATCGTGACGCCCATGGAGCGAGCGGTGCCTGCGACGATCTTCATAGCCGCTTCGATGTCGTTGGCGTTGAGGTCGGGAAGCTTGGTCTCAGCGATCTGACGGAGCTGATCCTGGCTGAGCTTGCCCACCTTGTCACGCTGCGGCACGCCGGATCCCGAGGAGAGCTTGAGAGCTTCCTTGATGAGGACGGCTGCCGGGGGCGTCTTGGTGATGAACGTGAAGGACTTGTCCTCGTAGACGGTGATCTCGACGGGGACGATGGTGCCCTTCATGTCGTCGGTAGCAGCGTTGAACTGCTGGCAGAACTGCATGATGTTGACGCCCTGAGCGCCGAGTGCCGGACCTACGGGAGGTGCGGGGTTAGCGGCTCCACCGGGGATCTGCAGCTTTACGAAACCTGTGACCTTCTTCTCTTTTGCCATGACTCTTCAGTGCCCTTCGTTCTACGGGGGATTACTCCCCTACTTCTCGTATGTATCACGCCGTGAGAAGCTCCCGTGAACGGGCACGACGCGCGTTGTATCCGATCAGACTGATGCGACCTGGTCGAACGTGAGCTCCACCGGGGTCTCTCTACCGAAGATGGAGAGGAGGACGCGGACCTTGCCTGCTTCAGCATTGACCTCAGCGATGGTCCCGTCGAAGTCCTTCAGAGGTCCATCCACGACCTTCACGTTCTGGCCGACGGAGAGGTCGGTGACGGTTCGCTTGGGTGCCTCTCCCGGCTGGCTCGTGCGCGACATGATCTTGTTGTACTCCGCACGCGACAAAGGTACGGGCTGGCCTTCGGATCCTACGAATCCGGTAACGCCAGGCGTATCCCTCACGACGCTCCACGCGCGGTCATCGAGCTCCATGCGGATGAGTACGTAACCGGGATAGAGCTTCTTCTCAGTTATGACTTCCTTGCCGCCTTCTTTGACATCCTTGACCTCCTCGACGGGGATCTTGATGTCCACGATCCTATCGGCCATATCCATGTACTCGATACGGTGTTCCAGGTTCGTCTTGACCTTGTTCTCATAGCCTGAATAGGTATGAACGACGTACCATCTGCGTGCCATGATCCACTAACCTCCTATGCTTGCGAACGCATAAAGGAGCGGGACGATCGCAGTGTCGATGATGTAGATGAGTACGCCGAAGAAGATGAGGGTTCCGATGACGACGAGCGTCTTGTTGAGAACGTCGTTCTTGGTGGGCCACGTCACACGACGGAGCTCGATCCTGACGTTCTTGAGGTACGCGGACAAACGTCCGAGGAGACCAGGCTTGGCATCCTTAGCGGGTGCCTTCTGCTTGGGCTTCTGTGTCTTCTCTTTCGCCATGCTACCTCACGGACCTCTTCTCACATCAAACGGCATCACGAGGATGCCGGTAGGTTGTCTGGCAGGCCAGGAGGGATTCGAACCCCCAACATGCGGTTTTGGAGACCGCCGCTCTAGCCGTTGGAGCTACTGGCCTGTACCGGAGTGCGCTTAGCGCGTCTCCTTGTGCACGGTGTGCGTCTTGCACCACGGGCAGTACTTCTTGAACTCGATACGCTCGGGATTATTCTGCTTGTTCTTCTTGGTCGTGTAATTGCGACGCTTGCATTCGCCGCATGCCAAGGTGACCAACGTTCGCATTGTACCTCCTCATAGCAGCCCCCATTCCATGGAGGCGCAGAGGGATACATTAGCACCCCTCTAGAAACGATGTCAACCAGCACGAATGTCCCTTACGGGGCGAAGACCCGGCCCCACGAGGGCGCCGGGTCTTCGGTCAGTACTGGATCCTGAGATTACTTACTCGATGATGCTGGTAACACGACCGGATCCGACGGTGTGGCCACCCTCGCGGATAGCGAAGCGGAGGCCGTCCTCCAGAGCGATCGGGTAGATGAGCTCAGCGGTGATCTCCACGTTATCACCAGGCATGACCATCTCGACACCCTCGGGGAGGCGAGCAACACCGGTCACGTCGGTGGTGCGGAAGTAGAACTGCGGACGGTAACCATCGAAGAACGGCGTGTGACGGCCACCCTCGTCCTTGGTCAGGATGTAGACCTGGCCGGTGAACTTGGTGTGCGGGGTCACGCTACCGGGCTTGGCCAGAACCTGACCGCGCTCGATGTCCTCGCGCTTGACACCACGGAGGAGGGCGCCGATGTTGTCGCCGGCCTCTGCGTGGTCGAGGATCTTGCGGAACATCTCGACACCGGTGCAGACGGTCTTCTGGGTCTCACGGATACCGACGATCTCGATCTCGTCGTTGACGTTCAGCACGCCACGCTCGACACGACCGGTTGCGACGGTACCACGACCGGAGATCGTGAAGACGTCCTCGACGGCCATGAGGAAGGGCTTGTCGATGTCACGCTCGGGAGTCGGGATGTAGCTATCGATAGCATCCATGAGCTCCCAGATCTTCTCCTGCCACTTCTCTTCGCCGTTGAGAGCGCCGAGAGCGGAACCCTTGATGACGGGCAGGTCATCTCCGGGGAATTCGTAGGAGGAGAGGAGGTCACGGGTCTCCATCTCGACGAGCTCGAGGAGCTCCTCGTCATCGACCATGTCGCACTTGTTCAGGAAGACGACGATGTAAGGAACGCCGACCTGACGGGCGAGAAGGATGTGCTCACGGGTCTGAGCCATGGGGCCGTCGGTTGCAGCGATGACCAGGATGGCGCCGTCCATCTGAGCAGCACCGGTGATCATGTTCTTGACGTAGTCAGCGTGACCGGGGCAGTCGACGTGCG
>CAYVBA010000058.1:5594-5882 GCA_964448475.1 uncultured Coriobacteriales bacterium | reverse complement strand
GCTGTCTACCTGTTGTATTTTGCGAACATGACCGCAGCCTGCGTGCGGTTGTCCACATGCAGCTTCCTCAGGATTGAGCCGATTGCCTTTTTTACGGTAGGTTCGCTCAGATAAAGGCGGGTGCTGATTTCGGAATTCGAGCATCCTTCTTCGAGCAGGGCGAGGATCGACTTTTCCCGCTCGTCCAACGAAGAGATGTACCGCTCGTCTTGCAGGTCCCTCGACTCTGCCCCACCTTCCCCGAGCAGCGCTCCTTGCAGTTGCGTGCCAAGAGACCCGGAAAACGCG
>CAYVBA010000058.1:0-5584 GCA_964448475.1 uncultured Coriobacteriales bacterium | reverse complement strand
AGAGCCGAACCCACGCGCACCAGCTCGGAGGGCGTCGAGCCCCAGCCCGCTTTCCCCTGCGCTCGCAAGGATCATAACGCGCGTTTGGGGACTTTTCTCGCATATCTTGGACACGGTTTCGGCGCACGGAACCCCATTCATCGCTGCGCCCATAAGGATTACGGGAGGGCTGAGTCGAATGACCAACGAGAAGGCGTCCTCGAGGGTGTAGGCATTACCGACCAGCTTGAATTCATCCCATCCATCAAGGAGGGATGACACTCCTTCGACGAAGAGCCTGTCCTCGTCGGCGATCACCACCCGGAGGGGGTCTGCCCGCAACGTTTGATGAATGCCGCGGAGCTCTTTGGAGCTGGGGTTCAGGAACCCCTCTCCGCGTTCGATGTCGTTAAAATAATCCGCCGCCATGGGTACCGTCTTCGACATTCGTTTGCCAGGCATGTGCAGCGCTATTGTATCACACATCATAAGAGAAAACCCGACCTGTTTTCGCAGGTCAGGGCCTTGTTTTTGGTCGCGGGGGCAGGATTTGAACCTACGACCTCCGGGTTATGAGCCCGGCGAGCTACCAGACTGCTCCACCCCGCACTCTTGCTTCTCAGCGAAAGGATACTCTATCACCTAGCTCTTCATGTCGTCAAGGGAAAACTTCTCGCACATAATGAACTGATAAGCTTTGCTTGCTAACATCCACCATCGGTCCATTCAGGAGCTCATCATTATGGCATCGGTACGGAACAAGGCGCTCCCCTCTACCACCATGCGCACGCTGCATCATTACTGGGCGGCGACGAAGAACCATCTCGGTCTCTTCATAGGTCTACTCGTGGCTGACATCGGCTTCGTCGCCTTGCTCACGTACGGCAACCCCTTCGTCATGAGTCTCATCGTCGATCGCGTGAGCGCTGCGCCCGTCTCGCCCGACCAGGTTTTCCCGGTATTCGCGCCCTACATCACCGCTCTCATCCTCATCAACGTGCTCGGTCAGACCTGCTCCAAGCTACAAGACTATTTCCTCTTCAAACTGGAGATCGCAGTCGCATACGACCTCGCACATCAAAGCTTCGATGCCCTGGCCAATCAATCCATGAGCTTCCACTCCAACCGGTTCGGCGGAACGCTCGTCAGTCAGACCAACAAGTACATGAACGCGTACAACCAGATCATCGAGACCATGAACTTCCCCTTCATGCCCATCATCGGCTCGGTGATCTTCACCATCATCCTTCTCGCTCCACGCGTACCGGTCTACGTGGCCATACTCATGGTGCTTCTAGCCATCTATGCTGTGATCTCGTACGTGATGTACAAACGTATCCTCTCGCTCAACGAGAAAGCAGCGAGCGCCCAGAACCACCTCTCGGGCGAGCTGTCCGACTCCATCAGCAACATCCTGGCCGTCAAGACGTATGGGCGAGAAGACCATGAGCGCGGGCTGTTCGATGCTGCCAATCGGGAGGTCGTGAGGCGCGATACGAAGCGCATGACTGCTTCACTCACGCGCGGCATCATCACCGCTCTCATCACCATCGTCATCATGAGCGTCGTTGCCGTGTTCATAGCCGGAGGGAATGCATGGTTCGGGATCACACCCGGTACGTTGGTTATGATGTTCACGTACACCTACACGATCACCAATCAGTTCAACTTCATCAACAACGGTCTGCAGCGGTTGAACCGAGCGTTCGGTGATGCATCAGGCATGACACGTATCCTGGATGAGCCACGTCTCGTGGCAGACGTGCCAGGAGCGAATCCGCTCGTGATCACCAAGGGTGCTATCGAGTTCGATGACATCAGTTTCCGCTATACCGATGGCGACGAGCAGAAGTATATCTTCGAAGACTTCAACCTCTGCATCCCCGCTGGTCAGAGAGTCGGTCTTGTGGGTCGTTCCGGAGCAGGCAAGACGACGCTGACCAAGCTGCTGCTCAGGCTCTCGGACATCCAGGATGGACGGATCCTCATAGACGGACAGGATATAGCGAAGGGCACGCAGCAGAGTCTGCGCAGACAGGTTGCATATGTTCCGCAAGAAGCATCGCTCTTCCACCGCACCATCGCAGAGAACATCTCGTACGGAAAGCCGGGTGCGACCATGGCTGAGATCCGCGAGGCGGCTCGTCGGGCCAACGCGCTCGACTTCATCGAGGATCTCCCTCACGGATTCCAGACCATCACCGGTGAACGCGGTATCAAGCTCTCGGGAGGGCAACGTCAACGAGTCGTGATCGCCCGAGCTCTTCTCGCCGACTCACCGATCCTCGTGCTGGACGAAGCTACCAGTGCGCTCGATTCGGAGAGCGAGGCACTCGTGCAGGACGCGCTCAAGACGCTGATGGCGGGGCGGACGTCCATCGTGATCGCTCATCGGCTCTCAACGGTGGCCAGCCTGGACCGGATCGTGGTATTGGACAGCGGGCGCATCGTGGAGGACGGGCCACATCACGAGCTGCTGGAGCTGGGCGGTGCGTACGCGAGTCTCTGGGACCGACAGACGGGGGCGTTCCTCGAGGAGGAATGATCCGTGGAGCTGCTGCGAACTGGTGGCAGTCCCCGCAGCTCTCGTCCATAATGGACGGCTGAACATCTCCCACACGAACCAAAGCGAGGCTCCTATGGCAGAATTCATCTACCAGATGCACCAAGCACGCATGTCCTATAACGACAAGGTCATACTCGACGACGTCACTCTCAGCTTCTATCCAGGCGCCAAGATCGGCGTCGTAGGACCCAACGGCATGGGCAAATCAACGCTGCTCAAGATCATGGCCGGCAAGCTTGAGGTCACGAATGGGGACTCGTTCCTGACGCCTGGCTACTCAGTGGGACTCCTCGAGCAGGAGCCTGAGTTGGATGACGAGAAGACCGTGCTCGAAACGGTCCAGGGAGCATTCGGTGAGCTGATGGCCAAGATCGAACGCTTCAACGAGGTCGGAGCCGAAATGGCCGACCCCGACGCTGACTTCGATGCCCTCATGGATGAGATGGGCAAACTGCAGACCGATATCGACACTGCTGACGGGTGGGACCTGGACAGTCGCATCTCACAAGCTATGGATGCGCTCCAATGCCCACCTGCAGATGCCCTCATAGGTAATCTCTCCGGTGGTGAACGCCGTCGCGTTGCGCTCTGCAAGCTGCTGTTGGAAGAGCCTGACTTGCTCCTCCTGGACGAACCCACCAACCATCTGGATGCTGAGTCCGTTCTCTGGCTTGAGAAGCATTTGAAGGATTATCCCGGCGCGATCCTGGCCGTCACGCACGACCGCTACTTCCTGGATAACGTAGCGGAATGGATTTGCGAGGTGGACCGCGGCTCCCTCTTCCCGTACAAGGGCAACTACTCCACGTACCTGGAGACCAAAGCTGAGCGTCTGGCTCGCCAAGGGCAGCAGCAAGAACGCCTGGTCAAGAAGCTGCAGGCAGAGCTCGAGTGGGTTCGCAGCAGCCAGAAAGCACGCCAAGCCAAGAGCAAGGCGCGACTCGAGCGCTACGAGCAGATGGCTAACGAAGCTGCCGCGAACAAGCGTGTGGACTACACCGACATCCGTATTCCCGTGGGCCCTCGCCTGGGCGCCAAGGTCATCAAGGCCGACGGACTGCACAAATCCATCGGTGATCGCGTGCTGATAGACGACCTGAGCTTCTCGCTCCCGCCCAACGGCATCGTAGGCGTGATCGGCCCCAACGGCGTGGGCAAGACCACTCTCTTCAAGATGATCATGGGACTCGAGGAGCCGACGAGCGGATCGCTGGAGATCGGCGAGTCCGTCAAGCTCGCGTACGTGGATCAGGACCGCTCCGGCATCGACCCTGACACCAAGCTCTGGGAGGTCGTCTCCGGCGGCAACGACGTCATGATCGTGGGCGAGACCGAGGTCCCCAGCCGCGCATACGTAGCGAGCTTCGGCTTCAAAGGCTCCGACCAGCAGAAACTGGCCGGCATGCTCTCAGGTGGCGAGAGGAACCGCCTCAACCTGGCCCTCACCCTCAAGCAGGGCGGTAACGTGCTCCTGCTGGACGAGCCCACCAACGACCTGGACACCGAAACGCTCGCGAGCCTCGAAGAGGCGCTCCTCGAGTTCCCCGGCTGCGCGGTCGTCATCAGCCACGACAGGTGGTTCCTGGACAGGATAGCCACGCACATCCTGGCGTGGGAAGGCACGGACGAGAACCCCGGCACCTGGCATTGGTTCGAAGGCAACTTCGAGTCGTACCAGGAGAATCGCATAGAGCGACTAGGTCCTGAGGCATCGAAGCCGCGTCGAGTGCATCGCAAGCTCACGAGGAACTAGGCGAGAAGAACGCGCTCTTACGGCACGGAACAAGAAGCCCGCTCTCCGAGGAGAACGGGCTTCTTCGGTGCTATGGAAGAGTTGCCGGCCGAACTACATGCCGTAGTAGCCGCCACCCATCATCATGGCTACCATACCTGCGAGCATCACCGACATGATGACTATCAGTACGATGGAGACGATCCACAGGACGACACCGCCGATGACCCACGGCTTGTCAGCATCCTTGAGAGACTGATCCGTCGGGTACTTGCCCGGGGTAGCTCCCACGAAAGCGAGCCTGCGGCCGTAGATACCACCGATGATCGGCGGTACCAAGAAGAGCAGGAACCCTATGAACACGCTACTGAGGATCCAGCCCACCACGTATGCGCCGAGCATAGCGAGTGCGACCTTCCACTGACTACGCGCGAACATGTAGATCCAGGAGAAGAGGAATCCCGCCCAGCTCCAGCCGGAAGGATTCGCAGGCACTTGCCCGCCGTTATAGATGGTGAGCTTGCGGAGCCAATCCGGAAGATCGCCATCGTTCACGGGCGGCACGGACTGGTGAGCAGCAGGCGCAGCGTGAGGCGGCTGAGTGGTATAGCCTGCAGCGGGCGCTGCATGAGGTGCGCCTTGCGGCTGAGCTGCTCCGTATGCGGGCTCCGGTTCCTGAGCTGCAGGAGTGGGCGGAGTAGCGAACGGAGTCTCTGCAACGGGTTCCGGAGCGGGTACCGGCTCCGGATTAGGTGACAGAACCATCTCAGGCTCATCGGGCGCTACGGGAGTGACCTCTACTTCGGGATCCTGAGCTGCCGGAGTAGGCGGCTCAGCGAAGGGCTTATCTTCGGGCTCGGGAACGACTGGCTTATCGTCGGCCATAGTGCATCCTTCCATCGGGCGGATGATTATATGCTGCTAAAATACCCGCTTTGGTCGAAGCGATACTGTTGAATACTCCGTGTTAAGAGTTTTGTAACAGATGGATTGATAGCCGAGTGCACTAAAAACTGAATGACTCTGAATACTGATCGCCCATTTTGGCAGGAAGCATGCTCATGAGGCTGTGAAGGCCAGAGTAGAGGTATGAGTGCGCCTATTTAACACCGCATTCGAATCATCCCCGCTTACGCGGGGTGCACGCCGCCCTTGAGGTGCAAACGCGGATAAGGAGAGGATCATCCCCGCTTACGCGGGGTGCACGTCCCATACGTGAACCCCGCGTAAGCGGGGTTTCTTTTGGCCTTTAGATCCCCTCAATTATTCACGAAGAACATCAATCTCCACTCTTTCTGGCTTGTAGT
>CAYVBA010000057.1:0-6254 GCA_964448475.1 uncultured Coriobacteriales bacterium | reverse complement strand
ATGGCCTGCGTCAGACCGCTCTCGAGTGACTCGAGTTCGTGGTTGACCTCGATCCTGATGGCTTGGAAGGTACGCCGAGCGGGATGCCCACCCGTCCGCCTCGTGGCTGCGGGGATCGCGCTCTTGATGACGTCCACGAGCTGGAACGTCGTCTCGATAGGCGTATGCTCCCTCGTCTCCACGATGCGCGCTGCGATCCTCCGCGCGAACCGCTCCTCCCCGTACTGCTGGATGATCCGGGCGAGGTCCTCTTCGGTATATGCTGCTATGACCTCTGCTGCGGTTACACTTCGGTTGCCCGGATCCATCCGCATATCTAGCGGGGCATCCTCGTTGTACGAGAAGCCCCTTTCGGGGATATCGAGTTGCGGTGAGCTCACTCCGAGGTCGAACAGGAATCCATCCACACCTGGTACGGATGCCTCCACGAGGAGGCGGTCCATCTGGGCGTAGTCGCCCTTCAGCTGCATGGTGGCCAGACCGGGTAGCGCACTGGCTATCCGGTCCCCTGCGACTTCGAGTGCCAGGTCGTCCTGATCGATCCCCAGGAGCAGACCGTCGGGGGCTATGCGCCGCCCCAGCTCGATCGAGTGTCCTGCTCCGCCGAGCGTGCAATCGCAGATGACGTCTCCCGGTTCGGGCTGCATCGTCTCCAGTACTTCGGCGAGAAGGACGGGGTTGTGCCGGTATTCGGATGTCAACGTCATGGACACACCTAGTCTTCGAAGAAGAAGTCCGCGAAGCCCTCGTCGAGATCGATCTCTGAGAGCTTCGCCCGGTCGTAGATCTCGATGTGGTCATAGTCACCGATGAGGGTGACTTCCTTCTGCAGTCCCGCGTAGGAGCGGAACGTCTCCGGTATGGAGACCCTACCGGCCGAGTCAATGACGGCAGGAGCGGACGACATCATGATCCTCTTGCGGATGGCCTGATCGCGACGGCTGCGGTCGTTGTAACCACCGCTCTTCTTGAACAGACCCAAGTACCACTTCTCAAAATCATCTGGTGCGAACACGTACAGCGTCGTGTCGGTCGGGTTGCAGACGAGGATCAGATCGGTGGGGAGGTTCTTGCGGAGAGCTGCGGGCAGCGAAACGCGCCCTTTCGCGTCGAGCGTATGTTCATACGTTCCAACGTGCATCCTCCGCCTCCTTCCTTCTGATCGATGTCCAAACACGAGACTCCTCGAGCTGATGCAACCATCTTATCCCACGACATCCCACTAAACAACACTTTTATGCCACCTTGACCCACTACAGCTGTGACTTCTCCCACGCCAAGACTGCCAGCAGTCAGCAGACCGCAACATGTCGTGGGGAACAACCGTTCCCCACAACGAGTAGGTGACGGCAGGGGTGGGATGGGTTTGTGGATTCGGTGGGACGCAGTGGGATGGATGGATCGGGTGTCACCGACGGACGGTGAACGGCACCACGGGAATCTCAGATGACTACGCGCAGCCCTCAGCGCCGCGCGCGTGGGTGCGCAGCGAGGTATTCCTGACGGATGTGCTCACGATCCACGTGGGTGTAGATCTGCGTGGTGGAGATATCGGCATGCCCGAGCAGCTCCTGGAGTGCACGGAGGTCAGCACCACCCGACAGCAGATGAGTGGCGTAAGCATGTCTGAGCGTGTGAGGATGGAGATCAGGGATACCCACCGCGCGACCGTACTTCGCAACGATGGTGTGGACCGACTGCCGCGACAGACGCGTGCCCCTCATGTTGAGGAAGAGCGCTTCTCGATCGACCGGTTCGAGCGAACGCTTCGGCTTCAACTCCCCGCGTGCTTCAGCCAGGTAGGTTCTGAGCGCCGAGACCGTGTGATTCCCCATCGGAACGAGACGTTCCTTATCGCCCTTCCCTCTCACGCGTATGAATCCATCATCCAGATAGAGCGAGCGGAGGTCGGCGTCGCACACCTCGGATGCACGTAGGCCACAGCCGTAAAGGACTTCGAGGATGGTCGCATCGCGTTTCCCCGCTGCTGTGAGGGGGAATTCCTGGTCGAGAAGGGCGTGTGCCTGCTCGATCGTGATGACGTCAGGGAGCCCGTCAGGCTTCTTAGGGATGCGCAGGTTGGCGGTGGGGATGTTGTCTGTGATGCCTTCACTCGCCACGAAACGATGGAAGCTCTTGATAGCAGCTGCAGCTCGGGCGATGGTCGAGCGTGCCTTACCTTCGATGGCGAGTGACTGCAGATGGTCGTCGATATGTACACGTTCGACGGTATCCGGAGTGAGGATATCTGCACGTTCCAATGAGCGGATATACTGATTGAGATCGTGTCGGTACGCTTGCACCGTCAACGGCGAGGCGCCCCGCTCCACCGCGAGGTGGTCCAGGAACTCCTCGAGCGCACGTGTGAGATCCGATGTGGTCATGCGACCAGTATACGGCTTGTGGATGGTGATGGGATGCGGGGTATCACGCGCACGCTGAGGACGGGGATCGACGAAGTCGTCGATGTCCTCCCTCATTACGCGGCGCCGGATACGTGGCTCTCCGCAGTGAGGGTACTGCTCTCGTTCATGTCCCCCTTGGTCGTCGGGATCCTCTGCGGCAACTACGAAGCAGCGTTCCCTATAGGTTTGACCGCCGGCATGGTCGCGTTGGCCGATCCCCGAGGAAGCTTCGAGCGGCGCGGGGTCACCATGCTCGCCGCCATCTTCGTAGGGATCGTCACGTTCACTATCGGGACGTTGGTCGCCCCTTCCGCTGTGTTGAGACTCGTGTTCGCCATCGTGCTGTCGTTCGGCGTGGGAATCGCTGCGGACTTCGGCACCGCCGGTATCCGGGGGACCTTCTTCACCATGTCGGTCGGGTTCATGGCTTCGAGCGTCGGGTCGTCGGAGCCCGTCATCAACCAGATGGCCATCCTCTCAGGCGGTATCACGGCTCCATTGTGGACGTTCGCCGTGTTCGGAGGCGGCTCAACCTTCCAGATGAGATCGGCATCGGAGCGCGTGGGTGGGTTCGCTTCGCATCTGTTGGCGCACTTGAAGATGGAGACGGCCGTCGGTCGGCATGCGTATCGGATCGCCATCTCGGTGGGACTCGCTTCCATCGCTACCTTCATGTTGGGCATGTCCCAGTACGAATGGGCGGCCATGGCTGCTGCAGCGCTCTACTACCCTTCATCGCCCATCTTCTACAAGCGCGGCATCCGCTTCATCGTCTCCACCATCCTGGCGGCGCTCCTCGGGTTCGGCTTCATCACCGTGGTGCATGACACGTGGCTCATCTCCCTCTTCGTGGGAGGACTCCTCTTCCTGGCCACGGCTATGCGGTCCGCCAACTACGCGTTCTTCTCGCTCACCAACACCCTCTTCTACATCTTGGTGATCATGCTCTCGACCGGCGTGGGAGGATGGGGATTGCTGTTCGCTCGTATCGTGACGGTGGCCATCGGGATCGGGGTCGCCATAGCGGTCGCATCGTTCACGCTGCCAGCACGGGAGCGGATCGCCCTCATCACGGAGATGGGATTGCCCATACCGGGATCCATGCATATAGACGACCCCGCCATAGCGTCGCTTCGGACACGCGAGGTCATCGACGTGCTCTACAACCGGGGTAACGAATGGCGGGAACGCCGGATCAAGCACCTATTCCGCTGAGTCGTCCTCCGCTGAGGCAGCCTCTGCTTCGGCGTCCGCTTCCCGCTCGAGCGCCAGGTCCGCAGCTAGGACACCTGCGGCGAACGCGGCTCTGAAGAACGCGGGCTCCACATCCATGCCGCGTCCCATGGTCTTGAGGTCCACGCCGTGCATGTCCACGAACGGCACCTCCACGTCCACCCTCCGGTGGAACGAGAAGATATCGGCCTCGAGCAGCTGTGCCTCGATGCGCTCGTACTGGCTCTCCTCGAGACCGCTCGGCACGGGGACCAGCGCCGTCGCCAGTGCTATGCGCCCGAGAGCCGCGATCGTGTGATGGCTGACGCCCACGTGACGCTCACGATCATCGGCGAACCCGATCCGCATGGGAGCGATGGGCGTACCGCGGAGAGCCGCCACGGCGTTCACCGCCTCACCTTGGAGGACCCCACCATGACCCAGAGCGGTGTCACTCCCTACCACGCCCGGCCCTATGCCGGTGATGATGATGTCGGCTCCGGCCACATGTTTCGCGGCGAGAAGCCCGGAATGCAGATTGACCGCTTCGTGATCCCCGCCGATAGCCTGTCCCGTGGTGATGGTCGTGTCGATCGAACCGGCCTCCTTGGCTGCAGCGAGGACCCGGGAGAGCGACGCCATGAGCGACGCTCCGTCCGTCATGACGTACACGATCTCCGCCTGCGGTGCCCGCATGCGAGCAGCAGCCGCGACGGCGATGACCTGCGAATGCAGGCCGCAGCAGATGACGGGCGTGCCTTCGAGCGAAGTGGCGCTCTCGAGCGCATCGTGATGCGGCGAGGAAGGGTCCTCCAAGCAGAGCACGTCACGCTGGAGCGGTGTGTACCGCAGCTTCATGATGTGCCCGCCGTGAGGAGCCGGGTCATCGATCATCGGTACGTCATCGGGCACGTCACGCGCGATGACGAAATCCTGACCACCCGTTCCGAGGCCGAGGTCCAAAGCGGTCGCGTTGACCGCCACACGCTCCCCGACAGAGACCGAGCCGGTGAGGATGGGATAGTTGGATGCGGGTCGCTCGGTACCGTCCGCATGGAGGCAGATGAGTGATTGGAGACCCGTGGGGGTCTCCTCTACTGAGAGGACATGTGCCCAGACTATCCGCATGAGGTACTACTCCTTATGAGCTACGCGCTTCATCACCGCATGGATCAGGTCAGCCGTCTGCTCCAGATGCTTCACTTCGATGCTCTCATCTACCGTGTGGTAATCGGTCATACCCGTTCCTACGACGAGCGGACGGCATCCTTTGGACGCGAGCATGTTGGCGTCGGAACCGCCACCGGTGACCTCCGTGTAGGGTTCGAGTCCCACCTCTTCGGCAGCACGCATCACGAGCTGGACCTCAGCGTCGCTCTCATCGCGGAGGTACCCTTCGTACTCCAGCTCCCATTCGATCTCCACCTCGCCGTCGAACGCGGCGGCTCCCGCACGGAGAGCAGCATCCATGGCGTCGCGTATCTCCTGAGCGCGATCGCGCTCGAGCGAACGGCACTCAGCGGTGATGCGGCAGGAGACCGGCACAGCGTTGTCAGCGGCGCCGCCCGTGATGGTACCGACGTTAGCTGTGGACATCTCATCCAGCCTACCGAGCTCCATCAGCGAGATGGCATGCGCGGCCATGGCGATGGCGCTCTTGCCCTTCTCCGGTTCGGTACCTGCGTGAGCAGAACGCCCCTTGAAGGTAGCCCTCACGGTGTGATGGAACGGAGCCCCGATGGTGATACCACCAGGTCGGGCGGATGAGTCAGCCACGAGAGCGAGCTCACCATCGAAGAGCGCGGGGTCGAGCGCACGAGCGCCGAGCAACCCGATCTCCTCGCAGACGGTGAACGTGATGAGGATGCGCGGACGAGGCTCACCGGACTCGATGAGGCGCGTCACCGCTTCCAGGATCGCAGCGACCCCGGACTTATCATCGCCACCGAGGACCGTCTCCCCTGCAGAGCGGACGACACCATCCTCCACTATGGGCTCCACACCGGTGCATGGTGGAACGCAGTCCATATGTGCCGACAATACGATGCTCTCATCCACCGTACCAGGCAGTATGGCTATGATGTTGCCCGTCTCCGACCCGGTCTTCTCGCCCGTGTCATCGACCGTCACCTCGAAACCAAGAGCTTCGAGACGAGCCGTCAGATCCTTGGCCATGAGGCCTTCGCTTCTGCTGGGTGAATCGATCCGCACGAGCTCCAGGAACGTATCCAATACTCGCGATGTCATCTACTCAGCCTCCTGCCCACGGTCATGCTCCACTGCCGCTGCTACGAAGCCCTGGAACAGTGGATGCGGATGTGTGGGGCGACTCTTGAATTCGGGGTGTGCCTGCGTGGCAACGTACCACGGGTGCGTCTCACGGGGCAGTTCGACCATCTCGACCAAGCGATCGTTGGGCGAGAAACCCGAGAGCACCATGCCTGCCTCGGTGAATGCCGAACGGAACGCGTTGTTCATCTCATAGCGGTGGCGGTGACGCTCGTATACGACGTCCTTGCCGTACGCTTCGTGCGCCATGGTGCCCGGAGTCAGCTTGCAGGGATAGGCACCGAGACGCATGGTACCGCCAAGGTCTTTGACGTCTTCCTGCTCAGGCATGAGGTCGATCACGGGATG
>CAYVBA010000056.1:0-6325 GCA_964448475.1 uncultured Coriobacteriales bacterium | reverse complement strand
CTTCTCGCCCAGAACGGTGGATTGCTGCGCGAGCACCTCCTTGTCCAGGAGCATGCCGTTGCGCTCCATGGTGGCGAGGACCGGGATGAGCGGCAGCTCGATGGTCCGGTAGCACTCGGATTCCTCAGTGGAGAGTTTAGCCTCCATCTTCGGTGCGAGCATCCGAGCAGCAGCCGCGACCACAGCACCAGCAGGTATCTCCTCGGTCGCCTCAGGAAGCGATACGGACGCGTAGGTCTCGAGCAGCATGTCCAGATTGTAGGAGCTCCGTGAGGAATCCAGCAGATAACCGACGACCTGCAGATCCGTATGGGACTCCATAGGGATGCGCATGGGATCGACGTGCGCAGGCTCCGCCGAATCTCTGGGGACGACCGCCTGGATCAGTGCCTTGAGGTCGAGTGCGGCTACGCTCGCCTCCGCGAGTACGCGGGCGAGAAGGTCGTGGACATCATCCTCGAACGCTGCTATGCCTTCGGACGAAGCGACGCACAACGTAGCAGGCGCGACGCCGAAGAGTGCCCCTTCGGCTACGCCACCGTCGAGGTGCACTCCGATCCTCTCGCCGGAATCGAGCGCCGCCTCCAGCAATTGCATGGCAGCATCACCGGTTATAGGGGCGCTCAGGTCGAGCGCGTCGGACGCTTCCTCGTGGAGAGCGGATGCGTCATCCGCATCGAGGAACGAGATCGCGCGCTTCAGCGGTGAGTTGAGCTGGTAGCGAGCGAAGGCCGGACGGATGTCGTCCGGTGAGTACGTGGGGAACTTCGAGTCGAGGAGATCGAGCTCGATGGGGGCTTCCTTGGAGATCGTCGCAATCTGCTTGGAGATACGTGCATCATCCGCATGATTGCGGAGATTCTCCCCCACCTTGCCCTTGACCTCGTCGGCGTGGTCGAGCAGGTTCTCCAGCGTGCCGTACTGCTGGAGCAGTTTGGCCGCTGTCTTCTCGCCGATGCCGGGCACACCCGGGATGTTGTCCGAGCTATCACCCTTGAGCCCGTAGAAGTCGGTCACACGATCGGGCGTGATACCGTAGCGCTCCTCCACGCGAGCGGGATCGTAGATCTCGATGTCGCTCACGCCCTTACGGGTGGTGACGATGTTCGTGAGGTCGGAAGCCAGTTGGTACGCGTCCTTATCGCCCGTCACGAGGTACATCCTATATCCCTCGGCCTCACCGCGCGCGGCGAGCGTCCCCAGGATGTCATCTCCTTCCCAGCCCTCAGCCATCACGCAGGGGATCTGCAGCGAGGCCAGGAGTTCCTGGATCACCGGGAACTGCGCCTTGAGGTCGGGGTCGGTGGGAGGACGCTGTGCTTTGTACTGCTCGAGGAGCTCCATGCGGAACTTGGGCGCACCTTTGTCGAACGCACAGATCACGCCATCCGGTTCATGTGCCTCGATGAAACTGAAGAGCATGGCCAGGAATCCGAAGACGGCATTGGTGGGAGTACCGTCATTCGCAGCCATGTTCTTTGGGATGGAATGGAATGCTCGGTGCATGAGTGAGTTACCGTCGATCACCGCGATCGAACGGTCAGCCTCGGTGGCCATGGGATCCTCCTCGTTCGGATTCGGATTACAGATTGGGGAAGTACCTTCTCATCTCCCAGCTGGAGACGTAGGAGCGGTACTCGTTCCACTCGGCGCGCTTGTTGCGTACGAAGTACTCGTGGATGTGATGCCCGAGTATCTCACGCATGAGCTCGGAACCGTCGAAGAGCTCTATGGCCTCACCGAGATCTCCCGGAAGCGTCTGGATGCCGAGTTCCGCACGCTCGGAATCCGACATGGCGTGGATGTCCCCGATGGCCTCATCAGGGAGCTCGAGCTTCTCCTCGATACCCTTGAGACCGGCGCCCAGCATGACCGCGAACGCGAGGTACGGATTGCACGCGGGATCGGGACTTCTGAGCTCGAGACGCGTGGAACTGGCCTTGCCCGGACGGTAGAGCGGGATCCTGACGAGCGCGGAGCGGTTCGCGTGGGCCCACGTGATGTAGACAGGGGCTTCGAATCCGGTCACGAGACGCTTGTAGGAGTTGACCCACTGGTTGGTCACGGCCGTGTATTCGGGCGCGTACTTGAGCAGGCCCGCGATGTAGTGCTTCGCTACGTCCGAGAGGTTGTGACCGAGGGGATCGTCGAGGTCATGAAAGGCGTTCACGCCGTCCAACGTGAAGAGCGACTGGTGCACATGCATACCGCTACCAGCGCAATCGGTGCGTGGCTTCGGCATGAAGGTCGCGTACGTGTCATGCGCTTGAGCGACCTCCTTGACGATGAGGCGGTAGGTCATGACGTTGTCCGCCATGGTGAGGGCGTCGGTATAACGGAGGTCGATCTCATGCTGTGAGGGAGCCGTCTCATGGTGCGAGTACTCGACCACCATGCCCGTCTCCTGCAGAGCGAGGACCGTCTCACGTCTGATGTCGGATGCGATGTCGAGCGGCTGCATATCGAAGTAGCCACCGTTGTCGATGAAATCAGGACCCGTGCGATCCTTGAAGTAGAAGAACTCGAGCTCAGGCCCGATGTTCATGGTGTAGCCCATGTCATGGGCCTTCTCGAGCATGCGCTTGAGCGCCGCACGGGGGTCGCCCTCATAGGGCTCCCCCGTGGGCTGCTTGATATCACAGAACATGCGAGCGCTGACCTTACCGCTGCAGCGACCGCGGAGTATCTGGAAGGTGTCGGGATCGGGGATGGCGATCATGTCCGATTCCTGGATGCGGGCGAATCCTTCGATCGAGGATCCGTCGAATCCCATGCCTTCCGAGAACGCGTTATCCACCTCGTCCCGTGTCAGCTCGAGAGCTTTGAGGTTGCCGAGCACATCGGTGAACCAGAACCGGATGAAGTGCACATCCTCTGATTCGATCTCCCGAAGGACGTCGTGCTTATCCTTGGCACCTGATGACATGAGCTCCTCTTTCCGACGCAGGACCTAAGACTGATAAGGATAACTCAAGACGTGCCGTCCTCATCAGAACAGCGGCACCACTGCGCTTCCGTACTCGGCCTCGATGGCCTTCTTCACATATTCGGAATGCAGTGCTTCGGCGATCTTCTTGATGGTGTCCTCGTTCTCCTCACCAGCGCGGACCACGAGCACGTTCGCGTAGGTCTCGCTCGCGAGGGAATCGGCGCTCTCGGCTACGAGCAGCTTGGAGGTATCGACTCCGGCACCGAGGGCGAAGTTGGCGTTGATCACAGCGAGCTCAGCATCCTCGAGTGCACGAGGGAGTGCCGGAGCGTCGAGCTCGAGGAACTCGAGGTTCTTGGGGTTCTCGGTGATGTCACGAGGAGTAGCCTGCAGACCCTTGGACTCGTCGAGCTTGATGAGGCCCTGGTCCTGGAGCAGGAGGAGTGCACGTGCCTCGTTGGTGGTGTCGTTCGGAACAGCGATGGTGGCGCCATCAGGCAGCTCGTCGAGGGATGCGGCCTTGCCGGCGTACAGACCCATCGGCTCGAAGTGCACCTTGGCTACGGGGACGAGATCGGTCCCGTTCTTCTCGTTGTAATCATCGAGGTACGGAACGTGCTGGAAGTAGTTGGCGTCGAGCTCACCGTCTGCGAGGTTGGCGTTGGGCTGGACGTAATCCTGGTACTCCACGATATCGAGCGTGATGCCCTCGGCCTCGAGCGCGGGTGCCGCAGCCTCGAGGATGACAGCGTGCGGTGCGGGAGAAGCACCCACCTTGACCGTCACCTCGTCACCATCGGAGGCGGTGTTGCCGCATGCGACGAGCGTGAGTGCAGCGACCACGGCGACCACTGCTGCGACGAGTACCTTGAGTACTCGGGATGATGCTGTACCTGACATGATATGTACCTTCTTCCTCTATCTGTATCAACGTTTATCGATGGCACGGGCGACAGCGTCGCCGATGCTCTGGAATATCTGGACGAGCACGATCATGATCACGATCGTGGCGATCATGACGTCGTTTTGGTATCGGTAATATCCGAAACGTATACCAACATCTCCGAGCCCGCCAGCACCGATGACTCCTGCGATGGCCGAATAACCGAAGACGAGGATCAACGTGATGGAAAGACCGCGGACGATCGAAGGCAGTGACTCCGGGATGATGACACGCCTCACGATATCCAAGTGCGAAGCCCCGCAGGACTGAGCAGCTTCCACCACTCCTCCGCCGACCTCTCGGATGGATTGCTCCACGATGCGAGCGACGAAGGGGAACGTTCCGACGATCAGTGGCGGCAGCGCACCGATGGTGCCGCTAGCCGAACCCACCATCAGCCGCGTGAGCGGGATCATGGCGATCATCAGCAGGATGAACGGGATGGAACGACCCACGTTCACGATCCAGCCGAGCGCCGCGTTCAGGCGGGGCATCGGCCTCAGGCCATCCGACGAGGTCACGTACAGGATCACGCCGAGCGGAAGCCCGATCAGATACGCGAAGAACGTGGTAGCGATGGTCATGAAGAGGGTCTTCCCCGTCTCCTCGACCAACATGGGTCCGTACTCCTGTAAGAAAGCGAGAAGATAATCAGGCATCCCAGACCACCCTCCCCAGCAGACGCTTCGTGACTTCGAACTGCGGATTCGCGAAGACGTCCTTCGTGCGACCCTTCTCCAGGACCACTCCTCCGTCGAGTACGGCCACCTTGTTGCAGATCTTCTCGACCACGTCCATGGAGTGCGTGATGACGACGAGCGTCACACCCAGGTCGCGTGAGAGATCACGGAGGAGCTTGAGTATCGAATTGGTGGTGAGTGTATCGAGCGCACTCGTCGCTTCATCGCAGAGGATGACGGACGGACGGTTGGCCAGTGCACGCGCTATGGCTACACGCTGCTGCTGTCCGCCTGAGAGTCGCGATGGATAGATGTGCGCTTTGTCGTCCAGTCCGACGCGGGCGAGAAGATCGTGAGCTCTCCGTTCGTTATCCGGTGTGAGGTTGTTGGTCACCTTGAACGGGAAGAGCACGTTCTCCAGCACGGTCTTCTGTTGGAAGAGGTTGAAGTTCTGGAAGATCATGGAGACGTTGGATCGGAGCAGACGGAGCTCGCTCTCAGCGAGCTCCGTCACATCTACGCCATCGATGAGGATGGAGCCCGAATCAGGACGCTCGAGCATATTGATGCAACGGACGAGCGTGGATTTCCCCGCTCCGGACAGACCGATGATGCCGTAGATGTCCCCTGCCGCTATGGACAGATCGACATCACGGAGCGCGACATGGAAGCCGCGGTCTGTTTCGAACGTCTTGGATACGCCTCGGATCTCGATCACGATCTGCTACCTCTCAGGACCGACCGGAGCTCTGCTCACGGATCCCGATCCTCTCATACCTGTCGGATGGACTGCCCAGCACGCGTGCGTCGAGGCGTACTGCCTTACGCGGATAGCCCGGAACCGGCGCATGCGCCGTAACGCCCGGGCTCAGGCATCATCATGTCCATCGAGGTATGTGCAGCAGCGTAAGTCATGCGAGGTACTCTACCCGATTCGAGTCGTGCTAGTCAACAGCCATGAAGATGATGGGATCTCATTCCTGATCGAGTGCTTCAGCGATCTCATCGGTGATCTCCATCGTGTGATACACGTTCTGGATGTCATCCAGTTCCTCGAGCTTGTCCACGAGCCGCATGACCTTCTTGGCATCAGCGACGGAGACCTCGGAGGTCACCTTGGGATCCATGGTGAGCTCCGCACCCTTGACCGTGATGCCTTGGGATTCGAGCGAGCGCGACACGGCCATGGTGTCCGCGGGTTCGGTCCAGATGACCCAGAGCTCATCGGTATCCTCGTAGTCCAGTCCGCCGGCTTCGGCTACGGCCATCATGAGGTCGTCTTCCTCAGGTGCTGCGTCCTTCTCGACCAGGACCTGACCCTTGCGGTCGAACTGGAAAGCCACGGAACCGGTGGTCCCGAGATTGCCTCCGGAATGGGTGAACGCAGCGCGGACATCTGCTGCTGTACGGTTCCGGTTGTCCGTCAGGCTCTCCACGTAGATGGCGATACCTGCAGGGCCGTACCCCTCGTAGATGACGTCCTCGAACGCGGCGGCGTCAGCATCCTTGCCGAACGCCTTGTTGATGGCGGTATCGATCTTGTCATTGGGCAGCGAGTAGCTGCGCGCCTTGGCGATCGCAGCGGCGAGTGAGGCGTTGTTGTCGGGATTGGGGTCCCCGCCTTCCTTGGCTGCCACCGTGATGCTCCGCGAGAGCTTGGAGAAGAGAGCCGAGCGCTTCTTGTCCTGTGCGGCTTTACGATGCTTGGTGGTGGCCCACTTGGAATGTCCTGCCATGCCTTACTCCTTCGTGCTGCTGATGTACGTCTTCTGT
>CAYVBA010000055.1:0-6433 GCA_964448475.1 uncultured Coriobacteriales bacterium | reverse complement strand
CACCGCTGACGAGATGTTCTCCGAGGGGACCAACGTGGCCATCGTGAGGTCCGATGGAGGAGCAGCTGAGTGAGCTGACGAGAAGGACGGGGAGCTCACTCCCTCGCCTTCACCTAAGGTGAGTCGATGAGGCTTCCGGGTCACAACCGGTGGACCGAGCGATGCTCTCAGAGATGGATCCCGGTTTCCGGCTCCAGTCCTGCCCGAGCCAGGATGGTGGGAACCTTGTCGTCCAGCCCGAGCGCCATGATATGGATACCGTCGACATGGTCCCGCAGAGCTTCGATCTGCTCGACCGCGATCCGCACCGCCTCATCCTCAGGATAGAGAGCATCCGCGAGCCTCTGTTCCGTAGCTTCCGGAACCAGCACACCTGAGAGATTGCGGTTGATGAACCGGACGACGCCCAGAGACTTGAGCAACATCACACTCGCGATGAGATACGCGCCCGTCTCGCGGATCGCGGAAGCGCGCTCCACGACCTTCTCGACATCCATGACCGCTTGCGTCTGGAAGAACCGCGCACCTGCATCGACCTTACGCTGGATCCGATCGAGCTGGATCGCCCACGGCTCCGCTTCCGGGAAACACGCAGCTCCGATGAAGAAGTCCATCTCTCCTACGAGCTCCTTGCCGTTGAGGAGGCGACCTTCGTTCATGTCCCGCGCCGCGCGGATGAGCTGCGTGGAATCCAGATCGAAGACGGCGCGGGCATCCGGGTGGTCGCCTGATGTGGGGTCATCCCCCGTGACCATGAGGACGTTGCGCAAGCCGAGGGTCCAGCCGGCGAGTAGGTCCGATTGCAGTGCGAGACGATTGCGGTCCCTGCACGTCTGCTGGAAGATCGGTTCGTATCCGAGGTCGAGCACGACACGCGATGCCGCGAGCGACGAGAGGCGAAGCGATGCACCTTGGTTGTCCGTCACGTTGATGGCCGTGGTCCGTGGACCGAGGATCTGGACGGAGCGGTACATGGCCTGGTAGTCGATGCCTGCCGGAGGTGCGATCTCACCGGTGACGACGAACTCCCCTGCTTCGAGTGCTGCGCGGAGCTTGCTCGCGCCCGGAGTCTCAGGCACCGGAGTACCGCCGTTCCTCGAGACGCCATTGGCGCGGTGGGATGACGCCTGGTGCCGGAGCCCCACCGCTCATGACACGGAGACGGATGTACATATGCGTGCAGAAGCGGCGGGGATAGACCTCGCAGTGCCCGTTCTCCATGCCGCCGCAAGGTCCGTTGAGCATCCCCTTCGGGCATGCGGAGAGCGGACAGAGCGCATCATGAGGCGGGACTCCGTCTTCGAAGGAGCAGATCCCGCAAGCAGCGCATGAACTCGGTCCGGGTGCGCGTGAGAGCTCCGAAACGGAGAACGGTATGAGTTCGTGGTCGGCGTGGATATCACCGATCCCGTGGTGACCGCTCTCAGGCATGGTTCGCGTCCTTCTCGACCGGAGACGCTGTCAACGCCTCCACCACAGCTGCGGTGCAGCTCGGTGCATCCGAGGTGTAATGCGCGCCGACGCTCGCGGCCCATTCGGGGGTGACGACGGCTCCGCCGACACCGATGTAGATGTCGGGGTATTCGGCTCGGACGGCTGCGACGGTGTCGGCCATGCTGGGCAGTGTCGTGGTCATGAGAGCGGAGAGACAGACGCCACCGGCTCCATGCGTGGCGATGGCTGTGAGGACGTCATCCGCAGGTACGTCCACGCCGAGATCGATCACGCGGACTCCTTGTGACTCGAGGAGCGCGATGCAGATGTCCTTACCGATGGAATGCACGTCACCCTTCACGGTGCAGAAGACGATGGTCCCGATCGAGTCATCCGCTTGAGCGGGCGGCATATGCTCCTTCACGCGCGCGACCGCCGTCTTCATGGCATCAGCAGCGACCATCATCTGCGGCAGGAAGGTCTCGCCACGCCCGTAAGCGTCACCCATGCGCTGGATGGCGGGAGTGAGGATGGAAGGGATGATCCGATCGGCTTCGATACCCGACTCGATCGCTGCGTCCACGAGGAAGGGCGCAGAGTCCACGTCACCCAGGAACACCGCTTGCGAGAGACGCTGTGCCGGATCGGGTTCCACCTGGTCATGGCCATCCGCAAGAGGTTGCGCAAGTGCTTGCGTACCTTCAGCAGCCATCTCCTGTACGCGCGTGAGTGTGGCCTCCCATGCAGCATAAGCCTCTTCGAAGGAGCGCGTCTCGCGACTGGCTGAAGCTACCTCTACCATGTTGGCGACGACGGCCTCGTTCGGGTTCACGATGGCCAGATCGAGCCCGCCCGTGATAGCAGCGTCCAGGAACGCAGCGTTGAGCTCAGGTCGATGAGGCAGGCCGTGGCTCACGTTGGAGACACCCAGCATGGTGAGGATGTCCGCCTGCTTGACGAGGCGCATGGTCTCGAGTGTGGTAGCCGCGGCGTCAGGATCAGCAGCGACCGTCATGACGAGGCCATCTGCAACGAAGGCGCCACGAGGCATACCGGAACGTTCACCGTAACCGACCACTGCACGGATGATCTTGGAGCGGCCGGCAGCATCTTCAGGGATGCCGTCTTGATCGAGCCCTAGCACGACCACAGCAGCTCCGTACTTCTTAGCGAGTGGGATCACGTTCATATACGAGTCCGGATCACCGTTCGCCGAGTTGATGAGCGCACGACCGGGATAGATGCGGAGCGCTGCTTCGAGCGCCTCCAGATCGGTCGTGTCTATGGCGATGGGTGTCTGCACCGTTGCCATGACGGCCATGACGGCTTGCGGCAGTATCTCCACGGCGTTCACGGAAGGCGCACCTACGTTGATATCCAGGATGTCAGCACCGGCTTCGGTCTGCTCGACGGCGAATCTCCTGACGAGCGAGAAGGACCCACGCTCAAGCTCCGAAGTGAGCTCCTTCTTGCCGGTGGGGTTGATGCGCTCCCCGATCATGCGGCATGGTTGTCCATCACCGAGGCGCACGAGCTTGCTAGGGCTTGCTACGTACATCCTGCGCGTGGATTCTACCGGGCTCGTAGCGGATGGCGCTGCCTTACCACCGACCGCGGAGCGTATCGCCGTCGTGAACGGAGGAGTGGATCCACAACAGGATCCGATCAGGGATGCCCCCGCTCGATGTGCAGCAATCGCGAACTCGGCCAGCTCATCCGGCGTGCCGTCGTACACAGCGCCACCGTGTCCATCGGGGCGCGGAATGCCAGCGTTAGGCTGCACGAGGATGGGCGTGCTACACACGGAACGCATGCGTGCTATGAGAGGCAGCATGGCCTCGGGACCCGTCGAGCAGTTCATCCCTATGACATCTGCACCCAGACCGTCCAGTATCACCGCAGCGGTCTCGGGATCGGTGCCGGAAAGCGGCATACGCCCCGTCTCGTCGAACGAACAGCTCACGATGACGGGCAGGTCACAGACCTCCTTGGCGGCAAGAAGAGCCGCCCGAGCGTCAGCGATGTCCGTCATGGTCTCGATGAGGATGGCGTCGGGATTCTCGACAGCCAGAGCCGTGATCTGCTCGGCGTACTGGTCGTATACCTCCTCGAAGGTCGCCTCCCCTGCTGGCTGCATGACGAGGCCGCACGGGCCCACATCGGCGAGGACGTGAGGGGCACCACCTTCTCGCGCGAGGCGGATACCGGCTTGGTTGAGCTCGGCGAGCTGGTCGGCTAACCCGTAATGAGTCAGCTTGTTGCGTGTGCCGCCGAAGGTGTTACTGGTAGCACAATCAGCGCCGGCCAGACGATAGAGACGATGGACTTCAAGGACGCTCTCGGGGTCTGCCACGTTCAGGAATTCGGGAGCCAGCTCTCCGGAGACTCCCATACTCTGGAGCATGGTCCCCATGCCACCATCGATGACGAGTGTGTCCACTCCCAACCGCATACTCATATCAGCCAAGCGAGAGCACCTCCAGGCGTTCGATCCATGTCGGATCGGTAGATCCGTATGGGTATGGTAGCTCATCCAACTGATGCGGAACGGCAGCTTCGAGGGTATGAACGGCTATATCCTAGAACTTCTATGGGAGTTAGGTACCGCTCACCGAGCAAGAACGACCGGACTCGGAGGTTCGCATACGAAGTAACCTCTAGGCAACATTTCTAGGGGATACTCGTCTTCAAGCAAGGCCCCCCTCCTTGCAGAGCGAGTTCTCCCTAACTCGCCAACAAAGACGTATCTCCCTTGAAAATGATACGTCGACATCCCTCCTTGTGTAGAGACCCTGTTCCCCACAGGGTCTTCTGCCGTTCAGGGGTAATTCCCCAGCAAGCATCCCGTGAGAATCGTGTCGCGATAACGCAACAACCGCTTCCTACAGTGTTCCTCATCGCTGTCTACCCAGGAGGTACGGATGAGGAAAACCAATGCCGGAGTACAGCCGGCACTCCGGATGCTCGTCATGTTCGTGGTCACGTTGTTCATCAGCATGATCGCGCTCTCACTGTTCATGAACACCCGCGTGGAGGCGGCCCCTCCTGACGCCAACACAGGAGTCGATTCGTTCGATCTCTACCATCAGAGACCGGGCTTCCCACTGGTCAAGTCCGATCCTGAATCCATAGACTCGGAGGCGATCTGGAGATCGGGTACGGGTGACATCGCCTACTGCCTTTCGGAGGGACGCCCCTCCCCTACGACGCCCGAGCACGGCGAGCCCGCCCTGGGTGCGCCCATGGTAGGCCCCACCACCGTCACTGCCACCGGTGAATACGTGGACCGCGATGTAGCATGGATCCTGGAGAACGGCTATCCCACGACCCAGGTCTTCGATGGGGTCATGCTCGACGAACGCGAAGCGCGCCAAGCCACCCAAGTGGCCCTTTGGCTCGCGAACGACGGTGACTCGGGTAAGAAGCCGGGCGGATGGGATCCGGCTGACATCTTCCCTACCCCCGGACGAGAAGGTGCCGAGAAGACCTACGCAGCCATCCTCTGGTTGCATTCCATGTCTCAGGACGAGAACAACGTGCCGTTCCACCGCTATAAGCGCTATACACTCGATGGCTTCCACGGCTTGGATACGCAATGGATGACGCTCGCCGTGCCGGTGGTGCTGGAAGGTGGCATAGAGCTGCAGAAGGGTTCCGGTGCTCCCCACCTCACGGATGGCAACGATGCGTACGACCTGTCAGGTGCCGTCTACGAGGTGCGCGATGCAGCAGGCGTCGTACGAGCCACGCTCACGACGGACGCATCCGGACACGCTTCGGCTGCCGGACTCCCCTTCGGTACGTACACGGTGACGGAGAAGACACCGCCGCGCGGGTACCAACTCGACCCGACAGCTCACTCGATCCTCGTGGACGGTGTGGATGATGTCCTCACGTTGACTGACGTTCCACAGGTCCAATCGATCGACATCCTGCTCCGCAAGTACGACGAACAGACCGGAGTGGGTGCAGGCCCACAAGGGTCGGCTACATTGGAAGGCGCTCGCTTCGCGGTGAGGTTCTACGGTGGAGTCCATCCGGACGATCCAGCGGCTTCAGGTATAGCACCGCTCAGGAGCTGGGTGTTCCAGACGGACGGCGAAGGACTCGTGCGCATGCGGAACGCGGATGCCACGTTCACGGATGCAACAGGCATCGAGCAACCGTATCTCGTATCGGGAGATCCGCTCTACACGGATGATTCCGGCGCTGTCGTCTTCCCCATGGGCACGATCACCATCCAGGAGATCTCCGCCCCTCAGGGTTACCTCATGCCGAGCGATCCTCCGGTCTTCATCAGACCCCTCGAAGGCGGCTCCGATACGACGTATCTCGCACCTGAGGTACCGGACACCGTGGAACGTGGGGACCTCTCGCTCATGAAGTTCGGCGAGCGGACGAACGGCGCGACGATCGATCCCGATACCGACCCCGAAGTGAAGGTCCCACTCGCCGGTGTGAGCTTCTCCCTCATCAACACCACCGGTCATGACGTGATCGCACCTGATGGATCGCGGGTGCCGGACGGATCGCCCGTGCTCACGATCTCGACGGATGAACAGGGCTTCGCCACCACCGAAGGGCTGCACGCTGGTGGCGCACTCCCGTACGGCACGTACCGCCTCGTAGAGGACTCGAGCACGACCCCTCCGGGTTTCTCGCCCGTAGCCGACGTCAGCATCACGGTGGATGCGCGGACACCTGTGGTCCGCCTCATGCTCGAGGATATGAGCGGCACGGCTCTCAAGCTGGTGAAAGTAGATGCTGATACGGGCGAGGTCATCGCAGGTCGTATGACGTTCCGGGTCGAGGACGCGGAAGGAGTCCCGGTCGTCTTCACGATCGACCATCCGGTGCGCGAGGAGATCGTGGAGTTGACCACGTCCGAGGAGGGCACGATCGTCCTGCCACGTAAGCTGGCTGCGGGAACCTATCGCATCGTGGAGATCGCGGCTCCCCTCGGGTACGCACGGTCCGTCGAGCCGATCGAGTTCACGGT
>CAYVBA010000054.1:5083-6600 GCA_964448475.1 uncultured Coriobacteriales bacterium | reverse complement strand
GCTCACGATCTCCTGCGAGTTCACTTCCAGGTTGATATCCCTCAGGACTTCTCGCCCGCCGAAGCTCTTGGCGAGGTTCCGTACCTGGAGTAAGGACGTGCTGCTCGGCATCCTCATCATCGATCCTCACGACCTTCGGGTGCTTGATAGGTGTACATGCCGCTCGTGAGCGTGAGGGTATCGTGTGTCGCCAGTTCGTAGCTCTCCGATCCGGCGATCTTCCGCTCCCACAGCCTCAGGAGGCGCGATGAGATGAACGTCATGATGAAGTAGATGACCATGATGATGGTGAACGTCTCGAAGTAGACGTAGAGCGCGCCTGAGACGGATCTTCCGCGCGAGAAGAGCTCGGTCACACCGATCACGAACAGCACCGAGGTGTCCTTGATGTTGATGATCAGGTTGTTGCCGATCTGCGGCAGGATGTTGCGTAGTGCTTGCGGGAAGACGATGTAACGCATGGTCTGCCAGTGCGACATGCCGATAGCCTTCGCTGCCTCTACCTGCCCATCTGCGATGGAGAGGATTCCTCCGCGCACCGTTTCGGTCATGTAAGCGCCCGTGTTGATACTGACGATGAGGATCGCAGCCGGCCAGATGTCGAGTGGCTTGCCCAGCAGGAGCGCCAATCCGTAATAGATAAACATGGCCTGTACGATCATGGGCGTACCGCGAAAGATCTCCACGTACGAGGTAAGCACGGCCCTCATGACGTGCAGGAACCCCCTCCTCAGGAGGGGGTCCTTCTTCCTGATAGGTATGGTCTGTAGGATCCCGATGAGGAATCCTATGAGCACACCGATCAGCGTCGATACGAGAGCAAGCACCAGCGTGAATGCCGCGCCCTCGAGGAACGATTGCCAGTACGTCTCTACCAGGTAGA
Source organism: uncultured Coriobacteriales bacterium (assembly GCA_964448475.1). Classification (GTDB taxonomy): domain Bacteria; phylum Actinomycetota; class Coriobacteriia; order Coriobacteriales; family CAYVBA01; genus CAYVBA01. The sequence continues at coordinate 5,717 of CAYVBA010000054.1, read as the reverse complement.
CGATCCGGCCCCAGAACGATGAAGGCATGCGATCACTCGCTCAGCGGCTGGATGGCTATAGCGTCTTCCATCATCGAGTCGAAATCCACCGGCGTCATACCACCCAGCACCTCGTTGATCCCGGCGAGAAGGTCGGAGTTGCCCTTCTGCACGGACACACCGATGTTGACGTCGGCTTCTGAAACCTCGAAGTCCTCAGCACCGCCGCCGAAGTCGAGCGCCACGAAGTCAGGATATGCCACGGTTGCTGCCTGGGCGGTCGGACGGTCGGTGACGATGATGTCTACGGCGTTAGCATCCAACTGCACGAGCATGGAGGGTGCGTCGGGAGAGGCGGGAAGTACGTCGCCGTTGGGGATCTGCGGTACGCAGACGTCGTACCAGATGGTGTTCATCTGGGAGGTGACACGAGCTCCGTCCAGGTCAGCTACTGACTTCGCACCAGCGTAAGGACTGTCCTTCTTCACCAGTGTGGCAATGGTGGCAAAGTAGTACGGGTCGGAGAAGTCCACCATCTCGGCGCGATCCGGTGTGATGGACTGGCCGGCGATAGCTGCGTCAACAGTTCCGGACTGGACTGCCATGACGAGCGAATCCCAATCCAACTTGACGATCTCGAGATCCCAGCCGTTCT
>CAYVBA010000054.1:0-4983 GCA_964448475.1 uncultured Coriobacteriales bacterium | reverse complement strand
GCCATGACGAGCGAATCCCAATCCAACTTGACGATCTCGAGATCCCAGCCGTTCTCGTCAGCGATCTTCTTGGCCATCATGACGTCGTAGCCGTTGGCGAACTCGGATGAGTCAGCTATGGGAACGGCGCCGTTCTCGTCGGTCGGCTGGGTCCAGTTGTACGGGGCGTATCCGGCTTCCATGGCTACGCGGAACTTCCGCTCACCGCCATCAGCTTGGTCGGGTGCATCCTGCGCGGTATCTCCACCGCACCCTGCGAGAGCGGTGGCGAGGATAGCGAAGATGGATAGGGATAGGACGATCCGGATGATCTGGGCTCTCCTGTGCATGTATTTCTCCTTCTGCACATCCATGAGGCGCCCGGTCGTGTGTCGCTGATCGATAGCGCTCCACTTCCGTGGCAGTGAGCTGCATATTCTGCAGTTCCCCAGTCGATACGGTCGGCTCCTCCGTATCGGCTTCGGCGTCCTAGCCTTCCAGCTGCGCTCGCAGGGCCATGCTCTATCCCGCAGCTTACTCATCGTGGACGCGCCTCTATCATTAGTGAGTGTGAACCCTATAGGAAAACGGATCGGATTACCACCCTCAACAGTCGCATCATCAGCGAGCGGAGATAGGCCTGATGTATCTACCTCCGACTTCTGAAGGATTTCGAACGGTTTTAACCCCCGATGAGCCTTAGACCTGGTAAGGTCATCTGAACTGAAGTCGTACTACGGAGGTTCGGTAACTTATGAGGAACAGACTGATAGCTTTGGCTCTCGCAGTCGTCGCCCTGTTCGCACTCACCGGATGCGATCAGGAGATCCCCACCGGCGGCCACGTCATGGACATCCCGGGCGCGACCCTCGAGAGCAACAGGCAGGATCCTGAGCTCAGGAAGAGTACGGTCGTGGTGGATGTCCGCTCGGCGGATGAGTTCGCAGCCGGCCACCTCCCCGAGTCCATCAACATCCCGCTCGATGAGCTGGAATCCCGCATCGGTGAGCTCGAGGATCACAAGACCTCGGCACTCGTACTCGTGAGCACCAAGCAGGATCTCAGCAAGCAAGCAGCTGATATCTTCGTCGAGCATGAGTTCCTGGACGTGAAGCTCGCTCCCGGCATCGAGGAATACGATTACACGCTCGTGCAGAACTGACGAAGCACGTACTGACAGGCGCGTGAACGAAGAGAGACCCCGGCTCAGCCGGGGTCTCTCGTGTTCTTAGGTGCGTTACGTGCGGAGCGTCAGTGGCCTAGAAGTACGGCATGCTCACTCTGAGGTAACTACCACGGGCATCGACCTTGAGTCGTTCCGCGAAGCCTGCGTAGCGGGGATTCATCAGGAACCTGTATCCCTCACTGTCGATGGCCAGATCGTTCTCATGTCGCCCATCCTGGGCGATAGCGAAATTGGGGCCGCCTCAACCGATCCCCATGAGTTCGATCCGGAACGATGCGGGCTTCTCGGTATCCTGGAGCATGATGTCCATCTGCTCCTTGGCTTTATCGCTCACCGTGATCTGCATCCGAACCCTCCTTACCTCTTCTCATCCTCGATTACAGAATGGTCATTCTAACCTATATCCGTCGATGATACCCGCTCCTGGCATTACTAGACGGGACTCGGTGTCAGTGCGTGCGGGTCCTTCTCATGCGACTTCCGTGAGCTCTCCTGTCTCGGAGTCGATCCTGAAGCCGCGGACCACCACGTCATCCGGCATGAGAGGGTGATCCTTCAGGAGCTTCACCGAGCTGCGGATGGATTCATCCAAGTCACCGAATCCACGCATCCAGGGATCCAGCCGCTCCGGCTCCGTCACTTCGAGCCCACGCGTCTTCATGGACTCCTCGATATGAACGGGATCGGTGTGCTGGAAGCCGCAATCGGTATGGCCGATTACCATGATCTCCTCGACACCCAACTCGAACACCGAGATGAGAAGAGAACGCGCGATCGTGCCCCAGGGGCTCTGGATGACTCCGCCAGCTGTGGTGATGAGGGTGACCTCACCGTTCTTCAAGCCGAGTGCTTGCATGAGGAGCACCGTGAGACGGGTGTCCATACAGGTCACGATGGAGAGCTTTCGATCCGGATACTTGTCTGACACATGGTCGACGTGTCCGTCACGCTCGACGAACTGCCGATTGAATTCCAGAACTTCGTTCACACCTGGCATGTCAGCTCCTTTTCGAGTAGCATAGTCGGTCACCGCTACCAATCGATCTTGTATGGATTCCCTAACGTCCAGCCAGGTATACCCCCGTACGTAAGCACAGCGAGAAAGTTCGCAACACCACAGCCCGCAAACCTATCCCGGCTACGATCGGGACGGAAGGAGGAACGGACATGGATGCTGCCAGCCCCACCCCATTCCAAGATGGGAACACGTACTTCCCGGCACCTGAACTAGCTGAGGGCGCGCACATATCGTCCTTGGAAGCCTACGAGGAGATGTACCGGCTCTCGGTGGACAAGCCCAATGCGTTCTGGGCTGAGAACGCCGCAGCCTTCCTCGATTGGCACGAGCCGTGGGACGAGGTCCTCGTAGGGGATTTCACCTCGGATCGGATCGAATGGTTCAAGGGTGGCAAACTCAACGTCTCCTACAACTGCATAGACCGTCATGTGAAGACCTGGCGCCGGAACAAAGCAGCTTTGATCTGGGAGAGCGATGAAGGCCGCACCAAGACCTACACGTACCAATCGCTCTATCACAAGGTGAACAAGTTCGCTAACGTACTGCGCTCTCACGGCATCGGCAAGGGCGACCGGGTCGCCATCTACCTGCCCATGATCCCCGAGCTCCCCATCGCCATGCTCGCATGCGCTCGCATCGGCGCCATCCACACGGTCGTCTTCGCCGGTTTCTCCTGGCAAGCGCTCCGTGACCGGATGAACGACTGCGGCTGCAAGATGCTCATCACGGCTGATGAGGGTATCCGCGGAGGCCGCTTGACGCCCCTCAAATCCATGGCCGATGAGGCACTGAACGAAGCACCTTCGGTCGAGAAGGTCGTGGTCGTCTCGCGTACGCACAACCACGTTAATATGGAGCCTGGTCGTGACGTCTGGTATCACGAAGAGGTCAGACGCGACGACATAGCTCCTTACGCGGAGATCGAGTGGATGGACTCCGAAGACCCGCTCTTCATCCTCTACACGTCCGGCTCCACCGGTAAGCCCAAAGGTGTCTTCCACACTTCGGCTGGCTATCTCCTGCATGCGTCGATGAGCTTCAAGTACGTCTTCGACTATCACGATGATGATGTCTTCTTCTGCACGGCTGACATCGGGTGGATCACAGGTCACAGCTACATCGTCTATGGACCGCTCAGCACGGGTGCCACGGGCTTGATGTTCGAAGGCACCCCGAACTATCCCGACTTCGGTCGTTTCTGGGAGATCGTCGAGAAGCACGGGGTCAACCAGTTCTACACGGCTCCCACGGCTATCCGCTCCCTCATGAAGGCAGGCACCTCCTGGCTCGAGAAGTACGACATCTCGAGTCTCCGTGTCCTGGGTACCGTAGGTGAGCCCATCAACCCCGAAGCGTGGCAGTGGTACCACAAGCACGTGGGTAAGGGTCGTCTGCCCATCGTGGATACGTGGTGGCAGACGGAGACGGGTGGTCACATGATCGCCGGTATCTCCACGGCCATGCCCATGAAGCCGGGATCGGCAGCACTGCCGTTCTTCGGCGTGGTCCCCACCATCCTGGATGATGACATGAACCCGGTCGCGCAAGGGGAGGACGGCAAGCTCTTCATCGAGCGTCCATGGCCCGGCATGCTGCGCGGTACCTGGGGTGATGTGGAGAACAAGCGTCTCCGTGAATCGTACTTCCCGTACGGCGATCACATCTACTTCTCCGGTGACGGCGCACGTCAGGACGAGGACGGCTACTACTGGCTGCTCGGCCGTGTGGACGACGTCATGAGCATCTCCGGTCACCGCATCTCCACCGCCGAGGTCGAGAGCGCGCTCGTCGCCCATCCGTCCGTCGCGGAAGCAGCGGTCGTCGGGATGCCTGATGAGATCAAGGGCGAGGCGATCTTCGCCTACGTCGTGCTCAACGATGACTGGGTCGACACCGAGGGGATCGAATCCATCCTCCGCGGTCATGTACGCAACGAGATCGGTCCGATCGCAACGCCTTCGATCATCCTGCCGGTCGAGGATCTACCGAAGACCCGTTCGGGCAAGATAATGAGAAGGATCCTGCGCAAGATCGCAGCAGGGGATAGGGATCCATCGGCGTTCGGTGATACCTCCACCTTGGCGGAGCCCGATGTCGTGGATTCCATCATCCAGTCCGCAGACGCCCGTGAGTGAAGGAGCGAAGATGGAAAAGGACACCACCTTCAGTTCGTACGTCGCTGATTCCCGGACGATCCCCGCGGTGGAGGACCCCCGCGGCTCCTGGGTCCAATCCGCTGCCGCTTACGAAGAACGTTACGAAGCCTCGATCGAGGACCCTCAGGAATTCTGGGCTGAGGCAGCTCGCGAGCACCTCCATTGGGAGGAGCCGTGGGACGAGGTCGTGACGGGTGAGATGTCGCAAGGCACCACCCGTTGGTTCACGGGCGGCAAGACCAACGTCGCTTACAACGCGATCGACCGTCACCTGGATTCCGGCACCCGCAACAAGGCGGCCATCATCTGGGAAGGCGACAACGGCCGCACCAAGATATACACGTACCAGTCGCTCTACTACAAGATGAACCGCTTCGCCAACGTGTTGCGCAAGCACGGTGTCGGTAAGGGTGACCGTGTCGTCATCTACCTGCCCAACATCCCGGAGCTTCCGGTGGCCATGCTCGCCTGCGCTCGCATCGGCGCTATCCACGCGGTCGTCTCACCCGAGCTCTCATGGCAAGCATTGCGTGACCGCATCCAGCACTCGGATGCCAAGATGCTCATCACGGCTGATGAGGCAACGCGCGAAGGCCGCATCATCCAGCTCAAGACGAACGCGGATGCAGCGTTGCGTGAGACGC
>CAYVBA010000053.1:0-6699 GCA_964448475.1 uncultured Coriobacteriales bacterium | reverse complement strand
CTTCATCCCCGCTTCGCAGTAGAGCTTAGTGATGGCCGCAACCTCCGCCATGACCGTGGCCATGGCCGTGACCATGCTCGTGATCGTGATTGCAGAGGGAGCCTGTCGAGACGAGCTCACCACGCGCGAACTTCTCAGCCGCCTCGGCAGCGGTTCCGCTCGCACCCAGGATGACGTCCATACCCGCACGCTGCAGGTTGTTGAGAGCTCCTTGGCCCATGCCGCCGGATACGACTACATCAGCGCCTTGGCTCTTCAGGAACCCGGGGAGTCCGCCGCAGTCGTGACCAGGGCTCTCCACGTTGACCGAACCTGTCACAGCACCATCCTCTATATCGAAGATGTTGAAGTTCGGGCAGCTCCCGAAGTGAGGCGATACGTTCTCCCCTTGGCTCGCTATGGCTACCTTAGTCATGTGATACTCCGTTCTTCTCGTCCGTCTTACGATACTCTCGACGGCCGGTACACGCAGCCGCCCGACGCCTACAGCAATGAGGGCGACGGCCGACCGTGTCATCGTCGCAGAGCTCGTAGTCCCCACCGGAGATGGCGAGTGGCCGCCCCTCCACCAGCGCGTGCGCGAGCGCTCGGCGTGCTTCGGCGTACATGGCCTGGACCGTCGTTCGGGCAACGCCCATCTGGTCAGCGCAGGCTTCCTGGGTCATCCCTTCGTGGTCGATCAATCTGATCGTCTCGAATTCATCCACGGTCATGGGGATCGGTTCGTGATGCTGGGTCGATGTTCCCAAAGGTCCGAACGTATCCTGCTCAGGTAACGCGCAGACCCGCCTGCACTTACGGGGTCGTGCCATACTCCACCTCCTTCACTTTTCGGCATATGTCGATAAATGGATACTACTCCTATATAGGCATATGTCAATAACTAGATAAAGAAAGAGCCAGGCACGACATGCGCCTGGCTCGCTGTTGCGATGGAGCGGGTGACGGGACTCGAACCCGCGAATGATGGCTTGGGAAGCCATTGCCTTACCACTTGGCTACACCCGCGTAGGTGCTGATGATAGCACAGCACATGACCCTCTCAGAGGTCGAGCAACGCCCTCCGTGCCTCGTCCTCTAAGTCGCTTCTCACACACACGACGACCGTATCACCAGCGAGAAGGACGGTCTCACCACTGACCGTCTCAAGCGTGTCGTCGCGAGCGACCGAAACAAGGAGTGTGCCGGGTGGCAGATCGATATCCGCCACGCGGACACCACCCTCGTACGAGAGTCGCGTCCTGCGTGGAAGCTCTACCTCGAACATCACGAGGTCGCCTTGCCTGAGTGAGAGCACGGTACGCATATCACCCGAGATAGCTTCGTCCGATATCATGCGGGAGATCACCGTGGTCGAAGAGATCCCCTCGATCCCCAGTTTCCGGAAGATCGCCTCGTTCTTGGGATTGTTCACGCGGGCGATCGCACGTGGAACGTTATAGAGCGCTTGCGCCACCTCGCATGCCACGAGATTGTCATCATCGTGCCCTGTGGTGGCAACGAGGATATCCGCATATCGGGTGCCGGCGTCCTCCTGGATGTCGGAGTCACAGCAGTCCCCATGCACGACCATGACACGACCGCGGAGTATCTCCACGAGCCGGTGAGCCACATCGCGATCCTCCTCTATGATGGCCACTTCATGGCCATCTCGGAGCAGCGTCTGTGCCAGGAACTCCCCGATCTTGCCTCCCCCACCGATCACGATGTACATGGCATCAATCCCTGATGTACGCGGACATGTGCTCAACACTGCCCGTGCGGACTATGGCCACAACCTGGTCACCGTCGTGAAGAACCGTGTCCTTTCGCGGGATCAGCGAGGCGCCTTCGTGCTCCACGAGAGCGATCCTTACCTCACCCTCACGCTCTATGGAAGAGACCTCTACGTTCTCAGACCCCAGTGCGAGCGAGAAGGTCAGGATCTCGAAATCCCCGAACGTCTCTATGTGGTGCCCCACACCCGACTCGATCTTGGCGAACATCTCCTCGCTCACGAGGGTCGTTCCGCAGACGTAATCCAAGCCGAGGAGCGAATACGCCTCGGCGCGGTCCGGGTTATAGAGACGGGTGATGACGCGAGGTACGTTGAAGATACGACGTGCGACCTCAGCGGTCATGAGGTTCGTGTTGTCACGGTTGGTCACCGCCGTAAGGACGTCGCACTCCTCGATCCCCGCCTGGACGAGCACGTCCTCATCGAACGCCTGGCCTTTCACCGTGCGACCGTTGAAATCGCGTCCGAGCGTACGGAACGCGGATGGATCCTTATCCACCACGGATACGTTGTGCCCGTTGCGGGAGAGGAGGACAGCCAGTTGAGAGCCCACGCGCCCGGCCCCTACGATGATGATGTTCACGCCAGGCCTCTCTAGAGTCGCCTGATGATCTCGAGTACCACCTCTACGGTGTCGTCGATGCTCTGGGGCTCGATCGCTTCGATCGTATCCGACGTCCAGCGCGAATTGACCGGTGCCCCACCCGCAAGGCCCATCAACGTCATGGCGCGATACCCGCGGGCACGTGCGATGCTCGCATCGGTATCACGGTCCACGAGCGCGCTCTCGCCCATGCGGACGGAGATGTTGCGCCCCGACCTTCTCGCCAACGTGAGAAGCCTTCTGTCTACCGGCGTGGGTATGCCACGGCCTTCACTCGTGAGTACGGAGAGTTCGCCCGCGCCCACGCATTCGAGGTTGATGATGGTGCAGCCGGAGAGTTCGCGGTCGTAGCGCTCGAGGAAGTCGGCCATGCCGGCACGTTCGGCCTCGCCTGCGCCTGTCGCGACGAACCAGATCTCCTTGTCCACGATGTCGGAATCGCCCAGCTTGAAGATGGCTTCGCGGATCGAGGATTCGGGCGCGGGTTCGTCATCCGCGCTCTCACCGCGGCGATAGACCTTGTTGGCCGTACCGCCACCACGCCACTCATCGGGGTCGATGTCGTCCTCAGCTCGGCGCTTCGGTCCATCCTCGAAGTTGTCCCAGGTGCCGATGTCCCTGCCGGCGCTCTTGGCATCGAACCCCTCTTCGAGGTCGAGCCAGTCACCGAGCGACTCCTCTTCCGGCTTCCTGCTGCGACGCGACCGTGTGGAGGCGCGAGAAGGACGAGCCTTCTCGGACTTGCCGCCGCCGAAGAGGCCTCCGATGCGATCGCTCATGCGCGAGAAGAACGAGTCATCCGGGACGTCCAGCTCCAGGTCATCGTCCTCGCGTGCAGGACCGACCGTGGCGAAGGTCCCGGTGTGGAAATCCTCGGACGAGAAGTCGTTGGGATCGAGCGTGCCCACCGGCTGCACGTTGGACACGCTGTACGGATCCACGGCTGCTACGGAGGGGTCGGGCACGTCGAGCAGCTTGAGATGCTCACGGGGCGAGAACTGCGTGGTGCCCCAATCCTCGTCCACGTCCGGACTCTCGAGCTCATCCACGGAGTCAGGGCTCGGGATGGGATCCATGAAGAGGGTCCGATCGGCAGAGAGGGGTTCCTGGATCGCGGGAGCCTCGGGTGCTGCGGGTGCTTCAGGCTCGACCGTGGAGGCAGCTGCCTCTGCTTCTTCCACGGGCTCGACGACCTCAGTAGGATCGATCGCTTCATCTGCCACATCAGGCTCGACGATCGGCTCTGCAGGTGCAGGACCGGGTGCTGCGGTGACGATGGGTGTCGGCGTGGGCGCGGCAGGTGCGGGTACCGGTTGCGGCTCCGGCTCGGGCCGCTTGTAGTCCACCGGCAGATCCGCGAACCGGGAGCGCTTCACCGGACGTTCGGTCTCGGCGCGCTCGGCCTCCTTGCGGATACGCTCCTCCTCGAAGGCCTTGTCCGCTTCCTCGAACATACGAGGCAGCTCCGCCTCGGGAACGTCAGGCTCTTCCGCCGGCTCGGCATCGTCCAGCGCATCGAACATAGCGGTCTGACCGGTTTCTTCCTCTCCGTCCTTCTCGCCCACGGGAGCTTCCGCAGGGTGCATGACGGGCAGGTCAGGTTCTGCGGGGACGTCTATGGCTGCGAACTGCTCGGTGCCGTCCACGAGATCCGTCACGTGGGGGATCTGGAAGCGGTAGCCAGCGTGATCCGGGGGCTCGATGGCCTGGGGAGCGGTTAGATCGACGTTCGTGGCGTCGGGATCGGCACCTTCGGGGAAGGCGGGGGTCACCGAGGTCGGATCGGGGTCAGCGGGTGCATCAGCGGTGGCGTCGTCCACGTACCAGTCCGCCGCTTCCTCATCATCCTCATCCGGAGGGGTGATGGGGATCTCACGCTTTATGTATTCCACGAGCGTAGCTGCGGATACGACGCCCACCTCCCGCGCGATGGCGGCACCGCGGCGCATGCGCTTGGGTGCATCGGAGTCATCACCGCCACCCTCGGGGTGTCCTGCCATATCGGTCGCGTCACGACCGGATCCATCCGTGGGTCGCACGCGCTCGAGCACACCGAGCATGGCTGCGACACCGGACGCGTTGTCATTGGCGCCGGACGTGTACGGCATGGTGAAGTGGGACGCGACGATGGAGGCGCCCACCAGAAGCAGGGGCACGGATGCGATGACGAGAAGCACGTTCAGTACCGTGGTCAGAGCATCGGGCAGAGCGCCGATGAAGCTCAAGATGAGCAGGAGCGGCACGAGGATGACGGTGGCATCCACGACGTACCTGATGATGTTGCCGTAACGGGCGATCGCGGGGTGACTCAGAAGCGAGCCGCGTCCCGAGTCGTAATGAGCCACGATGATGACGGGCTTCGGTGCGCTGCCCGTGAGCGGTGACTGCGCAGGGTGGCGACCTATGACGTTCTGGCTCCGTCCGTTGCGGGATGCCGTGAGCACGATGGGGCGCCCGAGGCGCTCGAGGATCACGATGACGGCTATGATGAGCGTCACGATGGCCGCGATGATACGCACCACATCGTTGAGTTGCGAAAGGATACCGAGAAGACCTATGACCGCGTACGCGATGCCGTATCCGAGGTTCGCGAACGTAGGCACGGAGAACTCATCGAGCCCCGTCTGGAGTCCATGACTCCTGAAGCGCTTCTCGAGATTGGAAGCCGCGAAGTACTCCTCTTCGGTGCTCGCAGGCCGTGCGCCGATATCTTCGGCAAGTAGCCGGATATCATCCATCGATCCTGCCATCTGATCTCCTCGTCCCATCATCGGTTGCATGTGCACAAGTATATGACAACCCTCATGCTCCTACCTCGAGCTTCAGGTTTCCTCGATATCACTCCGCCGGAGTGGCGGTTCCGGTCCCCTGCGCCTCAGGATCCGGTGCGGTGCCGGTCGCGTCCGTGGTCGTGCTCGCTGGTGACGCGCTCTGCGTTCCCGTGGTCACGCCCTCGCCCATCGAACCGGCTTGGAAGTCACGGATGACCGCGTCCCCGCCACTGGCTCGTTCACGTGCTTCGCCGTATGCGCTGCGCTGGGCTTCCGTCAGAGTGCGGTATGCATCGGCAACGAAGCTGGATGCATCCCTGGGAAGCGCTTTCGCGAGCTCAACCACTTCAGCGTCCAGGAGGTTGTAAGCCTCGATCTCCTCCGTGGCCTTGTCCAGATCCTCTTCGTGGACCGCTGTGTCAGCGGATATGAGGAGCGAGACGGCCTGGATCCTCTTCTCCACGTACGTCTCGAGACTCGTGACGTCCAGCTGGCTGAACTGTTCGGAAGCGGTGGTGGCGAGCGCCTGCACTTCCTGCAGCGCAGCGAGTGCCTCGCGGTCGTACTCGACGACCTGGGCCGCCACTTCCAGATCTATCTCATCGCCTTCGTGGACCGTGGCCGCCAGCGTAGCTCCTTCACGGATGGATTTGTCGGCTGCGAGGAGGCGTTCGTATGCGGTGTTCAACGTGTCACGTGCTTGCGACGCCGCTTCGTCGGTAGCTACGAGCACGCGCCCCACCGAGAGCATCTCGCGACGACCTTCGATGGATTCCATGAGAGCGGAGGCCACTTGTCGTTCCTCAACACTCAGGTGCTGCGAGAGTGAGAGCGCTTCCCGCGTATGTGACTCGGCGGAGTCGAGCGCTGCGTCAGTAGTCGTGGTATCGGCGAGGAGCTGAACCGCCACTTCGTGCTCAGCACTTCCCACCTCTGCGAACACGGCCGTGTCCAGAGGAATGACCACTTCGTCCGCGCGGGTGACGAGATCGATGGCCTGATCGAGGTTCTCTATAGCAGCTGTGCGCCCCTTGTTGTCGTTATCTATCTTGATGAAGATGAATATGATGAGCGCCGCCAGGAACAGCACCAGAGTGGAGATGGCAGCTACGAGCATGCGGTTCCTGCGCGAGGAGACACGGCGCTTACGCATACGCTCCTGCTGGCGCAAGTAGATGCGATCGGGCTGCTTCTCCTCTTCATGAGGGGTGTCATCCTGCAGAGCTGGAGGAGTCTCCGGCTCCACGGCTTGCGGCACGGGAGCAGCGTACAGAGGCTCCTCGTCCTTCTCGTCCATCGTAGGGACATCAGCCGGAGGATCGGGTTGTGGATCCGGTGCCCTCAGGTGATCTTCGTGCGTATCTGCATCCTGCTCGTCCAGAGCGGGCAGTTGCGAGAGAAGTCTACGTCTCTCTTCGGGGGTCAGGCTCACGTGGTTCCTTCCGGACGCTGTCTACCTCCAGGTATGCGTACCCGAATGCGCGATTGGGGTATCGTAGCATGCAGTATTGTGTGTTCTCTGGAGGGTGGATGTCAGAGGGATCGCG
>CAYVBA010000052.1:0-6770 GCA_964448475.1 uncultured Coriobacteriales bacterium | reverse complement strand
CCCGTCATCGTCACCGCCGACCGCATGGCGCTCATCCGCATCTTCGAGAACCTCGCGACCAACGTCCTGAAACATGGCGTGCCTCCGTTCCGGGTCTCTTTGGGCGAGAAGGATGGGGCCGTCACGATCGCTTGGACGAACGGAGTTCCCGCAGGCGTCGTGATCGACCCCGATCGACTGCTCTCACGCTTCTACAGAGCGGATCCATCACGCAGGGGAGACTCCACGGGTCTCGGTCTCAGTATCGTGGCGACCTCCATGGAGCGCATGGGTGGGCATACGACCGGGTCCTTCTCGCCTGGAACGCTCACCGTGGAGCCGGGGTTCCCTCGCGCGTGATACGGACATCGCACCACGGAATCCTCATGTGCGGACCGGCAGGCTGTGCTATGATACTTCGGCTTATCGTCTTGGTCGGAAACCAAGACATGACTAATGAGGAGAGATCTGCAGATGAGAGATGGAATCCATCCCGAGTACGTGGAGAGCACCGTTCGCTGCTCCTGCGGGAACACCTTCACCACCCGCTCCACCAAGCCTGAGCTCCGCGTAGAGCTCTGCAACGCATGCCACCCGTTCTACACCGGTCAGCAGAAGTTCGTTGACACCGGTGGACGCGTCCAGCGCTTCTCGGACAAGTTCGGATCCGCATCCCAGGCCGCTCTCGAGCGTGAGGAAGCCAAGCGTGAAGAGCGTCGCAAGGCAGCTGAAGAGCGCGACGCAGCAGCTAAGGCAGCTCGCGAGGAGAAGGCACAGGCCAAGGCCGATCGCGCCAAGAAGTACGCTGAGCAGGCTGAGAAGGATGCCAAGAAGGCCGAACAGGAGGCAGCTCGCAACGCCGCCGCTGCTCCCGCAGCCGAGGAAGCTCCTGCTGAGGAGGCTCCCGCAGAGGAAGCACCCGCAGTCGAGGAGACCGCCGCTGAGTAAGCGCCGGCTTCGAGTGGCACCGCATAGGGAACGTATGTATTCAGGGGCCGTAAGGCCCCTGATTCGTTAGAGTGGGAACATCGTCTTCTCGAGGCCGAGAAGAATACGAGGCGATCGGAGGTGACATGGACCAGGACGGATCTGATGTACGTCATATCGTCGAGGAACTCCCACCGGAGCTCTTCAAGACGCATATAGGTGGTCAAGCGCTCATCGAAGGCATCATGATGCGCGGCAAGCATAATTGGGCAGTGGCCGTCCGGAAGCCTGATGGCACCATCCACACCGAGGAGCATGAGCTCGAGAAGATCCCTGAAGGTTCCCCCAAGAAGTGGCCTATCCTCCGCGGATGGTTCGCGCTAATCGGCTCGTTCAAGTTGGGCATGAAAGCACTTGATATCTCGACGCTGCATGCATATCCCGAAGAGGCTCTCGAGGAGGAGGCGTCCGGTCCGGGCGCTGGTGCGAAGGTCGCTCAGATCGCCGGTATCGCGCTTGGTGTCGTAATCGCGCTCGTCGTCTTCAACATCTTCCCGTCGTGGCTCGCCAATGTGGCGGTAGGGGACTATTCCTCCGCTCCGCTCGCGTGGAACACGGTCCAGAACATCCTCCAGCTCATTCTCTTCGTCATCTACGTGCTCCTCATAATGCGTATGAAGGAGATCCAGCGCATGTTCGCTTATCACGGCGCGGAGCATAAGACCATCCATGCGTTCGAGCACGGTATGGATCTCACGCCTGAGAATGCAGCCAAGTTCCCACGTGAGCACGTGCGCTGCGGTACGGCGTTCATCGTGATGACCACGATCCTCTCCATCCTCATCTTCACCGTACTACCGCTGGATCGTCTTCTCGACGGTTCGGGGATCGAGGATCCCAACGCCCGTCTCGCCCTGGTGATCGCCATGCGTCTCGCCCTGATCCCGCTCGTCACGGGTCTCACGTACGAGTTCACGGTGGTCTGGGCCGGCAGGAATCCTGACAACCCTCTGGTGAGAGCTCTCATCTGGCCGGGTGTGGCCATGCAGCGCCTCACCACGAAGGAGCCGGACGAAGGCATGCTGGAAGTGGCCATCGAGGCCACCAAGCTGGTCATAGCTCGTGAGGAGCGCGAGAAGGAGAAGGTGGAAGCACCATCACGTCCGCTCGTGAATCAGACGGCCGAAGGCATGGCCGCTACTCCCTCACCTGCTCAGGCGAGCGCCAAGCACAGCGCATAGACCACCGAGATCGCAACGGTAGCCAACGAGAGCGGCTTCATGAGGGGATCGAATCCCCGGGGATCGTCCACGCGCCAGACCGCTCGTATGTGCAGGATGTACGCGACGAATCCGACCACGAAGACATAAGCGACCGGGTCGCGGATGCCTTCCATCACGGGATAGAGCACGAAGAGGATCATGGCAAGCACCAGGATCACCGTGTGATACATGCGCATACCGGGGTCACCGAGAGCGTTGGCCATGGTGTGCTTGCCCTTGGACCGATCATCCTCCGCATCACGCATGTTGTTCAGGTTCAGGACTCCGACTACGGGAAATCCGAGTGCGAAGCCGGGGATGAGGGTCAACGGGTCGAAGTGTCCCAAGTAGATGGTGGCACCTCCGGCGACGGCTACGATTCCGAAGAAGATGAAGCTCATGGGGTCACCGAGGCCGATGTATCCATACGGATGCGATCCCATGGTGTAGAGCATCGCCGCAGCAAGTGAAGCGAGTCCTATCACCAGCAGCACTCCGGCGAGCCAGAGCTTATCAACACCCAGTCCTACTATCAGCAGCGCGATCCCTACAACGACTGTCAGCACGGATGTGATGATGAGAGCTAGTTTCATCTCCTTCTTGGTGATGTCTCCGCGTTGCATGCCACGGATGGGACCCACGCGCGTCTCGTCATCGAGACCCGTGGAGAGGTCCCCGTACTCATCAGCGAAGTTCGAGATGACCTGGAGCAGCACGGCCGTGAGCAACATCAATACGAAGACGGGCAGGGAGAACTTATCGTGCAGTGCCGCGATGCCTGCTGCGATGATCGACCCCGCCACCGCAAGCGGCAACGAGCGCAGCCTCAGAGCATCGATCCACGCGCGCATCACCACGGACCGATCGCGTCTTCCCGTTCCAGCCGTCATCCGTCACTCTCCCTGCAGAATTCGAACATCCATAGGAGTTATACTACCAAGTCGCACACGACCCATACTGGAAGGAGTCTCATGTCGACCCGTGCGCGCATGTTCATCCCTGCGGTGATGATGCTGATCACCACCGTATTGATGCTCACCCTCGCGGGGTGCTCGAGAGCGGATGAAGGTGCTCAAGGATCCACTGGCACGACCGTCACCATCGGTACGATGCCTACCGAGGACTTCCTTCCTCTCTGGGTGGCCGAGAAGGACGACCTCTTCGCTGAGCACGGCGTGGATGCGAAGATCGAGATCTTCCAGTCCGCACAGGAGCTGGCCACCGCACTCGCATCGGGAGCCGTGGATGGCGCTATGACGGACGTGCCCGTTGCAGCGAACCTCACTGCAGGAGGGTCTCCCATGAAACTCGCGTGGGTGACTCTTGGCGCTACGCCGCAGGAAGGCCGCTTCGGAATCATGGTAGGTCCCGGTTCGGATGTGACCTCGCTCGACCAGCTCGCCGGCGTACCGGTAGGCGTAGGTTCGGGCACCATGCTCGAGTACGTGATGGATTCACTCATGTCCGATGCAGGCATCCCTGCAGACAGCATCGTGGTGGAGGAGCTTAAAAAGCTACCCGTCCGCTACCAGCTCGTCATGGAAGGTAAGGCGGCTGCAGGTGTCTTCCCGCAGGTCATGCTCGCGATGGGGGAGAGTGCTGGAGCCACCGTCGTGGCAGATGATACGCAAGGTACGAACCTCTCCCAGTCCGTGATGGCGTTCTCTCAGGAATTCGCTGGAACCGCGGCGGGGGCTACACGTATCGAGGAGCTTGCAGCCGTCTGGGATGAAGCAGCAGCTAAGCTCGCCGCTGATCCCGAGGCGTACCGCGACCTTCTCGCCACGAAAGCCAACATGCCTGAGGCTCTGGCCGCTACCTACAGGATCGACAGCTACCCGGATGCCGCTATCCCGGCTGCCGAAGTGGTAGAGCCCGTGCTGGCGTGGATGGTGGAGCGCGGGCATATAGATGCGACGCTTGGATACGATGGAAGTACCGGCGAACTTTCGGCTGGTTGAGACCGATAGGAGACCCGATTGCTCATGCGGGATAAACTCGAGAACCTGATAGGCGCCTACAAGGAACTGGAGCGCAGGCTCGGTGACCCGGAGGTCGTCTCCGATCAGGCGGAATACACGCGGCTCGCTCGCGAGCATTCGCAGCAGGCTGAGATCGTGTCGGCAGCGCGTGAGTTCATCAGCAGCCTGGATGACCTGGAGGCAGCCAAAGAGCTGCTCCACGCCGAGGACGACGCTGATACCAAGCAGATGCTCCAGGAGGAGATCGATTCGATCGAGTCCCGCATCGAGGAGCTGGAAGCCGACATCAAATTCATGCTGATCCCGGCCGATCCGAATGACGAGAAGGACACGATCGTGGAGATCCGCTCCGCAGCCGGTGGTGATGAGGCCGCTTTGTTCGCAGGTGACCTTTTCCGCATGTACGAACGCTTCGCAACGGCGCACAAGTGGAAGATCGAGGTCCTGGATGCCGCATCCTCGGAAGCGGGCGGGTTCAAGGACATCTCCTTCAAGATGCTGGGTGATAAGGTCTACTCCATCATGAAGTACGAGTCTGGTGTGCATCGTGTCCAGCGCGTACCCAAGACCGAATCCCAAGGCCGTATCCACACGTCCACCGCCACGGTCGCCGTGCTTCCCGAAGCGGATGAGGTCGACGTGCAGATCGACCCGAGCGACCTCCGTATAGACATCTACCGTTCCAGCGGTCCGGGTGGTCAGAGCGTCAACACGACCGACTCCGCGGTACGCATCACGCATCTGCCCACGGGTCTCGTCGTGCAGTCCCAGGATCAGAAGTCGCAGATCCAGAACCGCGAAGCAGCTATGACGGTGCTCCGTGCTCGTCTCTACGACAAGATGCTGGCAGAGCAACAAGCTGAGCTCGGCGATATGCGCTCGAGCCAGATCGGTCATGGTGATCGCTCCGAGAAGATCCGTACCTACAACGGTCCGCAGGACCGTGTGACCGATCACCGCATCGGCTTCAACGGAACGTACAACGGCATCCTCATGGGCGAGCATCTGGGTGACGTCATAGACGCACTGGCTGCAGCCGACCGAGCTCAGAAGCTCGAGGACGCGGTCTGATACGTGGCTGCTGAAGACTCTTGGGACATCCGCTCAGCCCTCGATTGGACGGTGGGATTCCTCGAACGCAAGGATGACCCCCATCCACGCCGCAGTGCTGAGTGGTTGCTCTCCGAAGCGACCGACCTTTCTCGCATCGAGCTCTACGCCTATCATGACCGTCCGCTCTCACTCGAGGAGCGCGATGTCCTCCGCGAAGGAGTACGCCGCCGCGCCGAAGGTGAGCCGCTGCAGTACGTGACTGGTGAAGTCGCCTTCCATCGGATCGTGGTGCGTGCTGAGAAGGGAGTGCTCATCCCTCGCCCCGAGACCGAAGTGCTCGTAGAGCTCGTACTCCAGGAGCTCGACGCCGTTCTGGATCACCAAGGAAGCGCTCGCATCTTGGAGATCGGGACTGGAACGGGATGCATCTCGTTGGCGATCGCGTCGGCACGACCGGATGCGGATCTCACGATCGTCGCGACCGACATCGCGCCTGAAGCTGCGGACCTCGCACGTCGCAACGTGTCCGCTCACCGACAGGATGAGCGGATCACCGTGATCCAGAGCGATCTGACGGATCAGGTCGACCCCAACCTTCTCGCCCCGTTCGATATCCTCGTCTCCAACCCTCCATACATCCCCAGTGCCGAAGTGGATACACTGGAGGATCAAGTTCGCTGCTATGAGCCTCGATTGGCGCTCGATGGGGGAGAAGACGGACTCGATGTGTTCCGTCGCATCGTCGAGTTGGGGACTCATGTGCTTTCTCCCGGAGGCTTCCTTGCTGTGGAGCTCCATGAGAATTCCCTTGATAGTGCTCGAACCGAATGTGTAGAGTGGTATCACCAGGCTGTAGTGCACCGCGATCTGGCGGACCGGGATCGAGTTCTGACCGCACGTCTGAGCGGTGCTTCCCGATAGAGTCCCCGTTTCCAGGGGCGTCATGAGGAGGTCCGATGGGCACTATCTACAAGGTCGATCAGGAGAATCCCAACCCAGAGGTCGTCAACGCCACCGCTAATCTGCTCCGCGAAGGTGGCGTTGCTGTTTTCCCGACGGAGACCGTGTATGGGATCGGGGCTCGTGCTTCCCAGATGTTGCCCGGCGCTCATGAGCTGTTCGAGATCAAGATGCGCGATTCCCGCAAGGCTATCCCGTGGCTCGTGGAGGATATCTCCGCTCTGGATACTTATGGCCGTGACGTGCCCGAATACGCCTACAAGCTGGCCGAGAAGTTCTGGCCCGGTGCACTCACGATCATCGTTGCCGCTTCAGACGCTGTGCCTGAGGATTTCCGCGCCTATGACAACACGATCGCTCTCCGAGCTCCGGACTCGCAGCTCGTGATGTCGCTCATCAAGGCCATCGGTGATCCACTCATCACCTCATCAGCCAACACGCACACGCTTCCTGCACCCGGTCGCTTCGAGGATATCGAGGAGCGCATCCTCAACGCTGCGGATATCGCACTCGATGGTGGAGACACCCGCCTCGGCGCGTCATCCACGGTCGTTTCCTGCATCGGCCCCAAGCCGCTCGTGTGGCGTGATTCCGCGCTCTCGTTCGA
>CAYVBA010000051.1:5467-7056 GCA_964448475.1 uncultured Coriobacteriales bacterium | reverse complement strand
CGCAGCCTCTCCGAATGGATCGAGCTCCTCGAGGACTTCAGCTTCACGCAGGAGACGGGCAACGTCTGCCCGTTCTGCACCAACCATTGCTCGCGGACCACGCTCACGTTCTCGGACGGCGGCATCTTCGTCACCGGTAACAGGTGCGAGCGTGGCGAGGTCGTGGGTGATCCGCGTGATGAGGCGGTCCGCGCTCGCGTACGTGACGTGCAATCCCGCATGGACTCGGTGCCCGATCTGTTCGCCGAGCGTGCAGCGCTACTCTTCGCGGACTACCCGCATGAGAAGCTCGCGGAGCCCAACGGCATGCGCATAGGTCTCCCCCGCGTCCTCAACTTCTGGGACGACATGCCCTTCTGGCGCACGTTCTTCTCGTCCCTCGGATTCGAACCCGTCATCTCCCGTGCGAGCACGCGCAGGATGTACGAGTCCGGCTTGCACGCCGTCACATCCGACACGGTGTGCTTCCCGGCCAAGCTCGTGCACGGACACATCAGGGATCTCGTGGACTCCGGCGTGGATCGCATCTTCATGCCCACCATCACCACCATGCCTTCAGAGAACATGGCCGGCTCCAGCCAATGGGTCTGCGCCGTGGTCAAGGGCTACCCCATCGTGATGCGTAACTCCGATGATCCGGAGCGCACCTTCGGCGTACCGTTCGACGCCCCGCTGTTCCACTGGTACTCGACCGCTGACCGCGAACGCCAGATGACGGCCTTCATGGAGGAGACCTACGGGATCGACCCCGTGCTCACGGTCCGCGCACTCGAGCAAGCGGATCGCGCCAAGGCCTCCTTCACGTCACAGCTGCTGAAGCGAGGAGCGGAAGTCATCGCGCAGGCCGAGGAGTCCGGCGGCTACGCGGTGGTCCTGGCTTCTCGCCCGTATCAGAATGATGAGCTGGTGAATCACGGTCTGCCGGAGCTGTTCACTTCGCGCGGCATCCCCGTGCTGACGGCTGACTCGGTGCCTGGTGCGACGGAGGTCGAGCTCACCGGTTCGCGGATCGACATCGTGAACAACTACCACGCGCGCGTGCTCACCACCGCCACGCTGGTGGCTAAGCACGATGCGCTCGAGTTCGTGCAGCTCGTGAGTTTCGGGTGCGGTCATGATGCGTACCTCTCCGATGAGGTCATCCGTCTCATGAAGGAGACGAGCGGCAAGGTTCCGCTCATCGTCAAGGTGGATGAGAGCGATATCCAAGGTCCGTTGCGGATCCGTGTGGGATCGTTCGTCGAAACCGTGGGTATGCGTCGCAAGCGTCAGCGCACGCTGGAGTCCAAGCCCCTCCCCGATCCGTATCCCGTCAAGTACGTGAAGGCGCATAAGCGCGAGAAGGTCGTGCTCGTGCCTAATACGTCGCATGCGTTCTCGCGGCTCATGACCACGGCGTTCCGCTCGCAAGGAGTGCGTGCTGAAGCGCTCCCATACGGTCGCGAGGAAGCCATCCGCCTGGGTAAACTCTACGTTCACAACGACATCTGCTTCCCCGCGCAGATCGTGATCGGCGAGGCGCTCGAGGCGCTCATGAGCGGTAAGTACGATGACGCAGATGTAGCCATCGGGATGGGCAAGTACCTGGG
>CAYVBA010000051.1:0-5367 GCA_964448475.1 uncultured Coriobacteriales bacterium | reverse complement strand
CGCGCCATAGACGTCATGAACGATGTCCGTTACGACCGGAGCGAACCCCGACCCACCGTCCTCATCGTGGGCGAGTACCTCCTGAACTTCCATCCGGGTGCCAACCACGACATAGAGCTCTACCTCGAGGCAAACGGCATGGAGGTCATCGAAGCCCGGATGACTGACGTCATCCGCAAGACGTACTTCACAGTAGATGAGCAGAACAAGCAGTACGGCATCAAGCGTCCCTGGGGCGAGAAGGTCTTCCCCGCCCTAGCCAACTGGCTCTTCGAGCGCGCGCATGACCTCACGGATCGGATCGCAACCCGCCACCCGCTCATAGACCCCGCTACCCGCATGCCCCAGCTTGTGGAAGCGAGCGATCCCATCATCCACCACACGTTCGACGCGGGTGAGGGTGTCCTGATCCCCGGTGAGATCCTCCATCACGCCGCACACGGCTGCAACGCGTTCATCGTGCTCCAGCCGTTCGGGTGCCTGCCTAACCACATCGTGGGTCGCGGGATCATCAAGGCGCTGAAGGAGCGCTACCCGCAGGCGAGCATCCTACCGCTCGACTACGATCCGGACGTGAGCTTCGCGAACATAGAGAACCGGCTCCAGATGCTCATCATGGATGCCAAGTGTCCTCGGGGCGAGAGGACACGGCTCACTCAGGCGTGAGTTCCTCGAGGTCGTACGGCGTGGCCTGGTAGACGTAGTAGTTGAGCCAATTGGTGTACAGCAGCTGCGCATGCGCACGCCAATTGGACCGGGCTACCCGCGTGGGGTCATCCTGCGGATAGTAGTACTTGGGGATGTCCGGATCCAGACCGCGCTCCACGTCACGTCGGTACTCCAGGTCGAGCGTCTCCGGGTCGTACTCCGGATGCCCGAACACGAAGAAGTGACGGCTGTCCTGACTCTTGGCTATGTAGACCCCCGCCTCCTCCGAGGTGGCGATGAGCTCGAGGCGCGGCTCGGCTTCGATATCCTCCGCACGCACTCCCGTGTACCGGGAATGCGGTGCCCAGAAGTAATCATCCGATCCACGCATGAGCGGTGATGACGGTTTCAGCACGTTGTGCTCGAACACACCGGTGAGCTTCTCAGGCAGTTCGTACTTGCCTATGCCGTAATGATGGAAGAGCCCGGCCTGCGCACCCCAGCAGATATGCAACGTGGAGTACACGTGCGTCCGCGACCAGTCCATGATCTCGGTCAGCTCGTCCCAGTAGTCCACGTCCTCGAACTCGAGCAGCTCCACAGGTGCACCCGTGATGATGAGACCGTCGAACCTCCGGTCCTTCACCTCGTCGAACGTGGTGTAGAAGGTCTCCAGATGCTCAGCCGATACGTTCTTCGCCTTGTGCGTCTTCGTCTGGAGCAGCTCCACGTCTATCTGCAGCGGCGTGTTGGCCAGCTTGCGCAGGATCTGCGTCTCGGTGACGATCTTCGTAGGCATGAGATTCAGAAGCAGCAGCTTGAGAGGACGGATGTCCTGCTGCAGAGCGCGGCGCTCCGTCATCACGAAGATATTCTCGCCCTCCAGGATATCGGTAGCCGGGAGCGCATCAGGTATCTTGATAGGCATGGGTCGACCTCTTTCTCGATGCTGCTCAGGCTATCAGAAAAGCGACCCAGCGACAGGGGTTTCATGCTATCGTGAAATCCTTCGTGTCAGGTAGGAATTCCGGCCGGCGCCGGGCGGTCAGAGGAGACCCGATGGGCGAGAAGAACGGGAACAGCGAACACATCGAGACCACGTGCGTCCAAGGCGGTTGGCGCCCCGGAAGCGGCGAGCCCCGTCAGATCCCCATCTACCAATCCACCACGTGGAAGTACGACACGAGCGAGCACATGGGTCGCCTCTTCGACCTCCAGGAGGCCGGCTACTTCTACACCCGCCTCTCCAATCCTACGAACGATGCCGTGGCGGCCAAGATCACGGAGCTCGAAGGTGGAGCTGCCGGCATGCTCACCTCCTCGGGTCAGGCCGCCAATCTCTTCGCCATCTTCAACCTGGCGGGCGCCGGTGACCATGTGGTCTCTTCGTCCACGCTGTACGGCGGTACCTACAACCTCTTCGCCAACACCATGAAGCGCATGGGCATCGAGTTCACGTTCGTGGCACCCGACTGCACGGATGAGGAGCTCGAGGCTGCGTTCCAGGAGAACACGAAGGCCGTCTTCGGTGAGACGCTCGCGAACCCCGCACTCGTGGTGCTGGACATCGAACGATTCGCGAAGGCGGCTCACGACCACGGCGTGCCGTTGATCGTGGACAATACCTTCCCCACCCCCATCAACTGCCGTCCGTTCGAGTGGGGAGCTGACATCGTCACGCACTCCACCACCAAGTACATGGATGGTCACGGGGCCAGCGTGGGTGGCGCCATCGTGGATTCCGGCAACTTCGATTGGATGGCTCACGCGGAGAAGTTCCCCGGCCTGACGGAGCCCGACGACAGCTATCACGGTCTCGTGTACGCCGATACGTTCGGGCAAGGCGGAGCGTTCATCACGAAGGCCACCGCGCAGCTCATGCGTGACCTGGGGTCCACGCAGTCACCGCAGAACGCGTACCTCATCAACATGGGGCTCGAGTCCTTGCACCTCCGTATGGAGCAGCACAACCGTAACGGTCAAGCCGTGGCGGAGTTCCTCGCCGCACACCCGAAGGTGGCCTGGGTGCGCTATCCCGGTCTGGAGTCCGATCCGAATCACGAGCTCGCGCAGAAGTACCTCGAAGGCTCGAGCGGTGTCGT
Source organism: uncultured Coriobacteriales bacterium (assembly GCA_964448475.1). Taxonomy (GTDB): domain Bacteria; phylum Actinomycetota; class Coriobacteriia; order Coriobacteriales; family CAYVBA01; genus CAYVBA01. Next base: position 2,617 of record CAYVBA010000051.1, on the reverse strand, counting down.
GAGCTTCGGGGTGGTGGGCGGTCGCGAAGCGGCCAACACCTTCATGAAGAGTCTCCAGCTGGCGCAGATCGCTACCCACGTCGCCGACGCCCGTACCTGCGTGCTGCATCCTGCTGCATCCACGCATCGTCAGATGACGGATGAGGAGCTCGAAGCAGCTGGGATCTCGGCCGATCTGGTCCGGATCTCCTGCGGGATAGAGAACACCGAGGATCTTCTCGCCGATATAGAACAGGCATTGGCCAGCATAGACGCTTAGCGGAGTCCCACTTCGACCGATCGCATGAGGCCTATCTGATAGCGCGCAGCGAATCCTGCGAGCACCACGAACACCATCACTTTGGTGATGAGCTGCGGCACTGGGACCACGATCCCTGCGAGGGTCTGGAACACGGTCTGGAACATGAGCACAGGGCCGATCACGATGCAGAGGGTGAGCAGTGCTGCGAGCATGATGAGGGCGAAGCTCCGGTCGCCGCGTTTCAGCAGGAACGCCGTCAGAAGCAGGAGCGGACTGATGATGCCCATGTCGATCGGATAGGTCACTTCGGTCGTGTAGACCTCGATGAGCTCGATCGGCCTGCCTGCTGCAAGTGATACCAGGATGTCCGGGAGCCACGCTACGAAGAGTGCGATCCCCGAGATCACGAGGAAGACGATGAGACCACGCGGGAGTGTTCGCCCCGGGGTCATGAGGACTCCGCCCGCGTCCAGCTCACGCATCATGAGCAGAGTGAGGAGGAAGCTCGCCCCGAGAAGCACCGCGTAAACGATGAGCAGCTCGTTCTGGGACACCCCGAACGACAGTGATACGGCGTAGTAGAGCACGGTACAGCTGAGCGAGAAGACCATGAGATACGCGCTGCCGGAGCGGCGCCGCTTCCAGATGCCGTAGCCCACGAGCAGCGCAGGGGCGACGATCAGGATGAATGCTAGGTCGGTCCCGGTGAATACAGAAGCCTTGAAGAGCGAGTCGTACCGGTAGATCCCGGACCCGAAGACCAGGATGGTTTCTCCGAAACGGTTCGTGACCTCGTGTACGGAACCGAGGGAGAACCCGAGGAGGCCGGTGAGACTCGTGATGATGAGCGCCGCCAGCATCACGATGAAGAGCAGATCCATGAGACGCGAGTGATGGAGGACGAACGCGTCCTTCCGTTCCGTCATACGCCTCCCCCATCGCGTAGTTGCCGCTCCACGTTCTGCTGGAGCATCTCGAGTATCTCGTCCAGATGGGACAGCCGATCGTCGTCGATGCCGTCGAACAGCTCGAGGATCCGTTCTTCGGCGAGACGGTCGTTGCGCACGAAGTACGAGTAGCTCTTGGGCGTGAGGCTCACGGCACGGGCGCGTGCATCGGCCTTCGATGGAGAGAGCACCACGAATCCCTTCGCCTCCAGGTGGCCGAGGATCTGGCTCACGTTCTGACGTGACGTGCCTGAGAAGTCGGCCAGCCTCGTGATGGTGAGGTCGTCCTCTTCGAGCCTCAGGATGAGGATGAGGAGGAACCACTGCTTGAGCGTGAGTTCCGTGAAGATGCGATCACTTAGGATCTGGAGCTTGTTAGCCAACATCAGGATCCTTCCGAACACCATCTGGGCTCGCTCCGCCCGTCTTTCAAGTTCCATCCGCGCGCTCCTCCGGGATCGATGTGCAATACCTTGCTCATTTTCACGCAAGTCCTTGCGTATATCTACTCCCCTTCCTCGGGAGAGTCGGATACGTGCTCGATCATCCTTCACGCTCCCGGCACACGGCGCCCTGTCATGTATCGCTCACCGGGCACCGGGCATACTGAGATGAACAACCGGAAGAAAGGACCCGCTATGTTGAAAGAGATACAGGAGCGTCTGGATTCTCTGATGGAGAACAACGAGGGGCCCGTGCTGAGCATCTATCAGCCCACCCACCGCAGAGGTGAAGGTGTCGCTCAGGATCCCATCCGCTTCAAGAACCTGGTGAGTGATGCGACGGAACTCATCGAGGAGCAGGTGGATGAACGCGATGTCCGGAAGAAGATGGTCGAGAAGCTCGGGGCGCTCCAGGATGATGCTGAGTTCTGGCGTGCGCACAGGGCGGAAGGACTCGCTCTCTTCATGAGGGGTGACGAGTACGTGACGTTCGACCTCGCACACGCCGTACCCGAGCGCGCGTCGCTCGATGAGATCCCATACCTGATCCCGCTCATGGAAGCCTATCAGCACGCGGAGCCGCATCTCGTGCTCGAGTTGCATAAGGACGCGTTCTCGCTGTACACGAGTGATGGCCATTCCTTCTCGCCGTGCAAGAGGGACGACCTGCCTAAGTCGTTCGCTGAGCTGTTCGATGACTTCGACGCGGAATCCAACCTCAATCATGGTAGCTACGGAGGTGGCGGTGGTGCTATGTACCACGGACACCGATCGAGCTCCGAGGAGAAGGAGAAAGACAAGGAGAAGTACTACGTCTACTTGGATCGTGAGCTCACTCCCATCCTCAAGGAGATGGATCGCCCGATCGTGCTAGCAGGCGTGACCGAGAACATCGCAGACTGGCGCCAAGTAGCAGATGACCCCATCTACGCGAAGAAGGATGTGGATCGTCCGGTGAGCCAGCTCTCCGAAGAAGAATACGCCGA
>CAYVBA010000050.1:0-7286 GCA_964448475.1 uncultured Coriobacteriales bacterium | reverse complement strand
CAGTATCTCGCGGAGCGTAAAGCGCGTGAAGAGGCTGAGCTCGCATCTGAGAAGGAGCGTCTCGAGACTGAGGCTGAAGCAGCCCGTATCGAGGCCGCAGAGCGTGCGCAAGGCACACCGATCTCATCCATGAAGGTGGAGGGCAGTGACAAAACGGTCATCGTGGAGGCTGATGGAACCACTCGCGTGGTGGACGCCGACGGCACTGAGACCGTGTTGGCTCCGGTGGACCACACCCAAGCGGATACGGGCGAGAAGGACGGAGCTGAAGAAGAGGATCCAACGTCTCGGGTCTGATGAGCTTGAGTTGTGCATGCGACTTGAACGCGAAATCGCGAGGGTGTCACTAGCTGTGGCACCCTCGTTTTTATCAATGAGATGAAACATCCTCTCTCTTGCTCTTCACCGTTGCATTCATGGTCGTCAGGTCCAGGATGACAGCGCCGAGAGGCTGAGAGCTGCGGATTCCATACTATCTTCATAATCGGGATAAAACGAGAGTGCAGAGGGGGTCTCTTATCTCCGAGTGCGAGCATCGTTCGTCGAGAGAAACCGACTCGGCCCCAAATCTTTGTTACGGTAACTGAGTGCGTCTTGTATACAACGAGACGTTTTTTTATGCAGCCGATCAGGAAGAAGGTTCCTTGTGGCAAAGATCGAGGTGAAGAACCTCTATAAGATATTCGGCCGGAACGGAGCACGCGCCGTGTCGCTTCTCGAGGAAGGTGTCGATCGCGATGAAGTGCGAGAGCACACGAGCACCACGCCAGCCGTCATCGACGCATCTTTCTCTGTCTCCGAAGGCGAGCTCTTCGTCATCATGGGTCTCTCGGGGTCCGGGAAATCCACCCTTCTGAGATGTCTTAATCTTCTACACCGCCCCACTGCGGGAGCTGTTTCCGTGGATGGACAGGACATAACAGAATTCTCGCCCAAGGATCTACGTATGCTTCGGGCTCAGCGTATGAACATGGTCTTCCAGAGCTTCGGTCTCCTGCCGCATCGCACCGTACGCGGTAACGTGGAATGGGGCCTGGAGGTCCTGAAGGTCGAGAAGGGCGACCGTGCACGGCGTGCACGTGAAGCTCTCAGAACAGTAGGGCTCGAAGACTGGGAGGACATGTATCCTGGCCAGCTCTCTGGTGGTATGCAGCAGCGGGTGGGAATCGCGCGAGCATTCGCCACGGATGCAGACATCCTCCTCATGGACGAGGCATTCTCAGCACTCGACCCACTGATCCGCGCTGAGATGCAAGAACTTCTCATGAAGCTGCAGCGCGACCACCGTAAGACCATCGTTTTCATCACGCATGACCTCAATGAGGCCATGAAGCTCGGCGACCGGATCGCCATGATGCGTGATGGCCGGATCGTGCAGATCGGCACCACCGAGGAGATCCTGAACTCACCGGCCGATGATTACGTCCGCTCCTTCGTGCAAGGCGTGGATCGCTCCCGCGTGCTCACGGCCGAGAACGTGATGGAGGAGCCCATCGCGAGCATCATCCGGACCAGTGGCCCACGCAAGGCACTCCGTGAGATGCGGCTCCGTCAGATCAGCGCCCTTCTCGTCGTGGATGAGGACGGCGTGCTGCAGGGATCCGCATTCGATGATGAGGTCGTGCGCGCCATCCACGAAGGTAGCTCCACGCTGGACGGCATCCTGCACCACGATGTGGCGACCGTGGCACCTGAGACACCTCTCAACGAGCTACTCGTCCCGTCTGCGGAGAGCAGGCTTCCGCTCGCTGTCGTGAAGGACGGCCGCCTCCTGGGAGTCATCCCGCGCGTCACGTTGCTCGATGCGCTCAGCTACGACGACGTGGACTACGAAGCAGCTCTCATGCCTGATCACACCACTCCAGAGGAGGTGTCCTGATGTTCGATCTCTCTTCCGTAGAACTTCCCCTCGCTGATTGGGTGACCCGTGGTGTGGATTGGATGTCCGCCTCGCTGGCCGGTCTGTTCGACGCCACGTCCGATGCGTTCAAGCTCATGACCGGCGGACTCGAGTCGATCCTCCTGTTCCCTCCTGACATCGTGCTCATCGTCATCCTCGCGGCGATCGCATGGCTCGTGAGGGGTTGGAAGTTCTCTATCTTCACGGTCATCTCGTTCGCGCTCATCGCCATGATGGGGCTCTGGGGAGACGCGATGGCCACGATCTCCATCGTGCTCGTAGCGGCGTTCGTAGCGCTCATCATCGGGATACCGCTCGGGATCATCGCCGCATACAGCAGTACGTTCAGCTCCCTCATAAAACCCGTGCTCGACTTCATGCAGACCATGCCCGCCATGGTCTACCTCATCCCGGCCATCGTGTTCTTCGGGTTGAGTGTCGTACCGGGTGTCGTCTCCACGATCCTCTTCGCCATGCCGCCGGCTACACGCATGACCGAACTCGGTATCCGCGGTGTGGATCCCGAGATCGTGGAAGCAGGCCGGGCGTTCGGTGCCAGCACCCCCAAGATACTCGGTCGTATCCAACTGCCTCTCGCCCTACCGTCCATCATGGCCGGCGTGAACCAAGTCATCATGCTGTCACTGTCGATGGTCGTCATCGCAGGAATGGTGGGCGCTGGCGGACTCGGAGCTATCGTCTACCGCGCCGTGACAAGGCTCGACATCGGCCTCGGCTTCGAAGGCGGTTTGGCAGTCGTCATAATCGCGGTCTTCCTGGACAGGATCACCGCCACGCTAGGAGCCCGCGCGGATAAGCGCGTGGCGTAGATACGGAAGGAAGGAATCACACATGATGGAAGACAAGATGATCGGCCGGAGGCGTTTCATCGGTCTCTCGGCTCTCGCTGCAGGTTCGCTCATGCTTGCTGGGTGCGGTAATGGTGCGACCGATGACACCGAGGTCGGTTCCGGGGACGCTGCATCAACCGATGGTGCTTCCGGAGCTGGTAAGACGGTCCGCATCGGCTGGATCCCTTGGGATGAGTGCATCGCCGTGACCTACCTCTGGAAGAACCTCCTCGAGGATAAGGGCTACACCGTCGAGCTCACGCAGGCTGACGCTGGCCCCGTCTACCAGGCGCTCGGTGGTGGTGATATCGATGTCTATATGGACGCATGGCTACCCGTCACGCATGAGGACTACATGGATCAATATGGCGAGAATCTCGAGGAGATCGTGACCTGGTACGACAACGCGCTTCTCACCTGGGCCGTCCCTGAGTACATGGACGTCACCTCGATCGCTGATCTCAAGGGTATGGGTGATGAACTCGACGGCCGCATCGTGGGTATCGAGCCCGGCGCAGGTCTGACCCGTCTCTCCAAGGACGCCGTCATTCCCGGCTACGGTCTCGATGGCGAGTTCTCGCTCATCGAAGGCTCTACCACGGCCATGCTCGCCGAGCTCGATCGCGCTACCAAGAACGAAGAGCCCATCGTCGTGACGCTGTGGCGTCCGCACTGGGCGTACAACGCGTTCCCCGTGCGTGACCTGGAGGATCCCGAGGGTCATCTGGGTGAGGCCGAGATCATCAAGGTCCTGGGTCGCGAAGGCTTCAAGGCCGATCACGCGGAGGTAGCCGGCTGGATGGCGAACTTCTCGCTCACCGACGCCGAGCTCGCCGAACTGGGCGACGTCGTCATCAACCAGTACGGAACCGGTCAGGAAGAAGAGGCCATCGAGCAGTGGCTCTCCGATCCCGACAACCGCGCACTCGCGGATAGCTGGATGGTCTAGTCGACTAGTCCTCCAAGCCTTCTATCCTGAGTTCGACCGGACAATGGTCCGAACCGAAGACGTCATCGTGGATCTCAGCATCCGTGATGGCGTCTTCGAGTCTGTTGGGGGTCAGGAAGTAATCGATGCGCCACCCTGCGTTCCGGTCACGTGCCTTGAAGCGGTACGACCACCAGGAGTAACGCTCGATGGCATCGGGATGCTTGAAACGGAACGTGTCAGTGAAACCTGCGTCCAGCAGCTCCGAGAACTTGCCACGCTCCTCATCCGTGAATCCGGCGTTCCGCCGGTTGGAGCTCGGGTTCTTGAGGTCGATCTCCGTGTGGGCCACGTTCAGGTCACCACAGGTGATCACGGGCTTCTCGCCGTCCAACTCGGTCAGGAAGTTCCTGAACGCGTCATCCCACGTCATGCGGTAATCGAGGCGTGCCAGTTCGTTCTGTGAGTTGGGCGTATATACGTTGACTAGGTAGAACTTATCGAACTCGAGAGCAGTGATCCGACCCTCCGTATCATGCTCGGGGATGCCCAGGCCGTGGATGGTCCTGATGGGCTCGCGCTTCGTGAAGACGCCGGTGCCGGAGTAGCCCTTCTTCTCGGCGAAACTCCAATACTCCTGGTACTGAGGCAGATCGAGCGTAGCTTGACCCTCCTGCATCTTCGTCTCCTGGATGCAGAAGATGTCGGCATCGGTCTCATCCACGTATTCGCGGAATCCCTTCTTCAGGACTGCCCGCAGGCCATTGACGTTCCACGACACGAGCTTCAGTTCGGACATGCGTACTCCTCAGGACCTTCGACGATACGGTCAGGTACGGTATATATCCAAGTATCGTAGATCATCGCGGTCGGAGGTGTTCCATGCAGGAGTTCAGGGATCTCTACGAGGCGGCATCGGCACTTCATGACGTGTTGGAGGCGGGCGAGAGAATCGTGTTCTTCGGGGGTGCAGGTGTCTCCACGGAAAGTGGTATCCCCGACTTCCGCAGCGTGGATGGTCTCTATAGTCTCTCGTATGACTATCCGCCTGAGTCGATGCTCTCGCGCTCGTTCGCCGATCGCGAGCCCGAGCCGTTCTTCGACTTCTACCGTGACCGCACCATAGCTCCTGATGCTCAGCCGAACGCAGCGCATACGGGGCTCGTGGAGCTTGAGCGGCGTGGGAAGAGCGTCACCATCATCACCCAGAACATTGATGGGCTCCATACGAGAGCCGGTTCCTCGGATGTGATCGAACTCCACGGATGTGTGGATCGGAACATCTGCACCTCGTGCGGATACGTCATGGACGCACGTGAGATGAAAGCGACGACCGGGGTTCCCGTGTGTCCAGGATGCGGAGGCAGGATCCGACCCGATGTGGTGCTCTACGAGGATCCGCTCGATGAACTCGCGATCTTCTCGGCCATCCGCGCGCTGAGGGAAGCGGACACGCTCATCGTGGCCGGGACGTCCCTTGTTGTGTATCCCGCTGCCGGTCTCATCGATTATTTCGCGGGCGAGCGGCTCGTGGTTGTCAATCGCGATATGACATCAAGGGATCGCTTCGCCGACATCGTGATCAGGACGCCGATCGCGGCTACGTTCGCGAGAGCGCTCGGTACGTCGTGAGAACAGCGGCGTGTCTCCGTCTATCATCTCTACATGCACATCCGCACGACCAGTGAGGAGGCACGGATGACGGATCGAGAGCACGATCAGTTCCTGCAGGAACTGCAGTCCGCTGAGGAGGTAGCCTGGTATCGACCAGATCTTCCGCCAGTTCCCGAGGCGCTCCTCGATGTGGGCTTCACCACCTCTGACGTCGATGATGCGGCTGCTCGCCTCAGGCGATTCGCTCCGTACATCGCACAGGTCTTCCCGGAGACGAAGCGCTTGGCAGGTATCATCGAGTCTCCGCTCGTAGCGGTACCGACGTTCCAGGAGTCAGTTTCCTCGCGCTATGGTAAGCAGATGACGGGATCGCTTTGGCTCAAGCTGGACAGCGATCTTCCCATCAGCGGTTCCATCAAGGCGCGTGGGGGCATCTACGAGGTGCTCCAGCATGCTGAAAGGATAGCTCTAGACGCAGGGCTCATCACGCTCGACAGCGACTACCGCGCACTCGCCACACCTGAGGCTCGCGAACTCTTCGGACGGTATCGTATCGCGGTCGGCTCCACCGGGAACCTCGGGCTCTCCATCGGGATCATGGGCGCCATGTTGGGGTTCGAGACGAGCGTTCACATGTCAGCCGATGCCCGCCAGTGGAAGAAGGACGAACTACGCCGCCGCGGTGTCACGGTCCACGAGTACGCATCGGATTATTCCGTAGCGGTCGCACAAGGACGTCAGGAGGCAGCATCGGATCCGGCCACGCACTTCGTGGATGATGAGAATTCCATCACCCTCTTCCTCGGCTATGCCGTAGCGGCTCGGAGACTCGCGGGGCAGCTTATTGCAGCTGAGATAATCGTGGACGCGGATCACCCTCTCTTCGTCTACCTCCCGTGCGGGGTAGGGGGAGGTCCTGGCGGTGTAGCTTTCGGGCTCAAGAACATCTTCGGCGATCATGTCCACTGCATCTTCGCTGAACCCACGCACGCGCCCTGCATGCTGCTAGGCACGTACACGGATCGCCACGACGGCATCTGCGTGCAGGACGTCGGTCTGGACAATGTGACGGCAGCTGACGGACTCGCTGTGGGCCGCGCTTCAGGATTCGTGGGCAAGCGACTGGCGCGTCTTCTCGACGGTTTCATCACGGTGGACGATGATGAGCTGTTCCGTCTCATCTCCGAGCTACATACATCCGAGGGCATCGCCATAGAGCCTTCCGCAGCCGCAGGGATCCCCGGGCCGTGGCGGTTCGCAGGATCCCCCGACCTTCTCGCTCGGAGAGAAATCACAGCAGATCGGATAAGTCGTGCAACGCACATCGCGTGGGCTACAGGAGGCTCGATGGTCCCTGATGTGGAGATGAGCTTATATCAGGAGCGGGGAGCAGAACTCCTGCGGAGGTTATCGTAGTATCGCCTATACCTTGCATCGTTTTGGGAGGATGAAACGCTATGGATAGCGAGAAGATAGAGCGTGGGGTACGCATGATCCTGGAGGGGATCGGTGAGGATCCCGAACGCGAAGGACTTCTAGACACGCCGGCGCGCGTGGCTCGGATGTACGAGGAGCTGTTCGCCGGATTGTGGCAGACGCCCGATCCGCATTTCGAAGTGACGTTCGATGCGGAACATCGCGAGATGATCATCGTACGGGATATCCCGGTGTACTCGATGTGCGAGCATCACCTGGTGCCATTCTTCGGCGTGACTCACGTTGCCTACATCCCTGGTAAGACGGGCCGTGTCTGCGGTATCTCTAAGCTGGCGCGCGTCGTTGATGTCTTCGCCAAGAGGCCGCAGCTCCAGGAGCGTCTGACCTCGCAGATCGTGGAAGCGATCGTGGAGCACCTGGAACCGTCCGGCGCGCTCGTGGTCGTGGACGCCGAACACCTCTGCATGACCATGCGCGGTGTCCGCAAGCCCGGGGCTCGCACCACGACCAGCGCAGTTCGTGGTTCGTTCCAGAAGTCACAGGCTACGCGGACTGA
>CAYVBA010000049.1:0-7414 GCA_964448475.1 uncultured Coriobacteriales bacterium | reverse complement strand
TCGTTATGGAATCTGCGATGAGCGATGACGGCCATATGCCCGGGCTTCTCGAGCCGGATGAGCACGACGCGACGATCGCTGGGGTCGGAATCCCTGCGGGCGAATCCCTTGCGCACCAGCTTGTCTATAGCCGTCGTCATGGATGCCACCGTCACACGATGGCGCTCAGCGAGCTCGCTCATCGGGATACCGTCCGTACCGTAGATGGCTTCGAGGATGTGGACCTCATTGATGGAAAGTTCCTGCAGGCCATCCACCTTGAGCGCCTGCTCCTCCACTTTGAGGATCGTGTTGAACGTCTCGACCAGCAAGTCGTCCAGGACTCTCCTATCGTGCATATCCACTCCCCCTCTCGGCCCGATACTTTGACTATCAAACAATACGACAGTCAAAGAATACTGACCACCACTCCCACCCCATCCACATAATCACTGCAAGGGAGGAGAGCGCGTTTCCAGGCGAGAAGTACTATCATCATCGGATACACAGGTTCGATCCGATCCGAACACAACCCGATACGCGAAGGAACGGTGAGTTGGATGTCCCTACCCGAAGCCACATACATCTGGATGGACGGCGAGTTCGTCGAGTGGAAGGACGCCCAGGTACACGTACTCACGCACTCGCTGCATTACGGTAACGCCGTCTTCGAGGGCATCCGCGCGTACCAGCTTGCTGACGGCGGCACGGGCGTGTTCCGCCTCCGTGAGCATTACGAGCGCCTCGAGCGCTCCGCTCGCGGTCTCACCATGGAACCCGGTTACTCGGTGGATGAGCTGTGCGATGTGACGCTGGAGCTCCTCCGCAAGAACGGAAGCACGAGCGGCTACATCCGCCCACTCGTCTACCGCGGATACGGAAGCATGGGCGTCTACCCAGGTGACAGCCCCGTCAAGACCATGATCGCAGCGTGGGAATGGGGTGCTTACCTCGGTCCGGAGGCTCTGGAGAACGGTATAGACGCCGGCGTCTCCAGTTGGCGTCAGCGCTCCGCGAACGAGATGCCCCCGGCCATCAAGAGCTCCGGTAACTACCTCAACAGCTCGCTCGCCAAGATCGAGGCCGTCCAGCACGGTTACGGTGAGGCCATCCTCCTCAACCAGGCCGGCTTCGTGGCCGAAGGTTCGGGAGAGAATCTCTTCGTCGTCCGTGATGGCGTGCTCATGACCCCTCCGGGATCCGACGGCATCCTGGAAGGCATCACGCGCGCATCCGTCATGGAGATCGCGCTCGACCTAGATATCCCCGTCCTCGAGGAATCCCTCCTGCGCACTGATCTCTACATGGCCGAAGAAGCCTTCTTCACCGGAACGGCAGCGGAGCTCACTCCCATCCGCTCCATCGATGGACGCCCCATTCCCTGCCCCGGTGAGTACACGAAGGCCATCCAGGACGTCTACTTCAAGGCAGCTCATGGCGACCACCCTGACTACGAGCATTGGGTCACTCGTATATAGGTGTCAGCCGGTCCACAGAACGTCCCGTACGCCTCACAACCGGACTCCGGATGTGGGGCATACGTGTCTTATGGGTTTCCTAATCCCAGGGATTGCTTTATCACTCTAGTGTGCTAAAGTGCTTCCACGGTACGGATGCGAACGCAACCCCGCACATGACTCGGAAGGTGTGATCAGCTCGTGGCTCAGATAACCCCCCACGGATTCAGGGACGTCCTCTCCCGTGAGGCACGCATGCGCGAACGCGTCGTGGACTCGTTCCGCGCGACGCTGGACCAGGCCGGCTTCGAGCCCATCCAGACCTCGGAGCTCGAGCTCGTATCGCAGCTCGAACGAGCTGATACGTCCTTCTCGCCCGTCTTCCAACCATTCGAGGACGATGGAAGCCTCGTCACTCTCAAACCAGACGGTACGTTGAGCGTTGCGCGAGCCGTAGCTTCGCGTCTGGGGGTGGATGATCTGCCCCTCAACCTCCGCTATGACATGAAGGTGTTCCGCCGTGTTCGACCTGGTGAAGCACGGTCCCGATCCATCGTGCAGCTGGGTGCCGAGGTCATCGGGCGCTCCGGATCCGAGGCGGATGCTGATGTGGTCCGCTATGCGGTCGGCGTGTTGAGTGACTTGGGTGTCGCAGGGTTCACGGTGGCGCTCGGAAGCGTGAAGCCGCTGAACGCGCTGCTCTCGCTTCCCGAGGTCACGCCCGAGTTCGCCAGCGCGTACCTCACAGAATTCCACGCGTCGGACTTCGTGGAGCTCGATGAACTCGTGGGTGCGGCCGGACTCCCCGCTGCGATCGCGGAAGCACTGCGCCGGCTCCCCCGCCTCGTGGGTGGGATCGAGGTGCTCGATGAGCTGGAGGACGTCCTCGAAGCTGCCGGATGCGATAACGATACGACCGCTGACCTGCGCGATGTGTGGAGTCGTCTGGATATCGGGAACGGCTCGTCCCGGGTGACGTTCGACTTCTCCATCCTGGATTCGTTCGATTACTACACGGGCATCGTGTTCGACATCCACATGCCGGGTCTACCCGAGCCGATCGGCTCGGGTGGCCGCTACGATACGCTGCTCGGATCCTTCGGACTCGATGCACCGGCAGCAGGATTCGCGCTCACGCTCGAGCTCCTCATGGAAGCCCTCGAAGCAGAAGCTTCCACTGACGCCGAGCGTCCCATCCGGATCGCCATCCCCAAAGGCTCGCTCTACCCGGAGACCGTCGCGTTCCTCGCCGAAGCGGGACTCCCCGTGAACGGCCTGGACGATCCCGGCCGCTCCCTCATCATCCACGCACCGGGGATCGATTACGTCATCGTTCGTCCCTCGGACGCTCCCGCGTTCGTGGCGTTCGGCGGTGCGGATTGCGGCATCTGCGGAAACGACTCGCTCCTCGAAGGCGACTTCGACCTCATGATCCTCTCCGATCTCGGCTTCGGTACCTGCCGCTTCATCGAAGCCGAGCCGGCATGGGCTGCCGGGCGCGCGGAGGACAACCTCTCCCGCGTGGGCTTCATGAAGGTAGCCACGAAGTATCCGCGCATCGCGCAGCGCTACTACGACGCCGAAGGCATCCAGGTGGAGATCGTGCCTCTCCGCGGGAACATAGAGCTCGGCCCTATCGTAGGCATGACCGACCGCATCGTGGACATCACGGCCACTGGGCGTACACTCAGGGAGAACGATCTCGTCATCACCGGCGAGGTCATGCCCTCCACCGCACGCTTCTTCGCAAATCACTCGGCACTGCGCACGGATGGCCGCATCCGTGAGCTCGCCGCTAAGCTCGGATCGCTCGCCCGGAACGAGGATGACTGACATGACCTTGGGACTGACACGCATCGACCTGGCCCCCGACGAGCGCCTCACGGAAGCTCAGCTCGACCGCCACGGCGCCACGAACCCGGACGCCGAGGAAGCAGCACGCCTCATCATCTCCGAGGTGCGCGAACGTGGGGATGCCGTCCTCTTCGAGCTGGGCGAGAAGTTCGATGGCGCTTCGCTCACAGCGCTCCGGGTGCCCCAAGCCGAGCTCGAGCAGGCGCTCGCGAGCTTGGATCCGGGTCTTCTCGCCGCGCTGGAACTCGCAGCCGAACGTATCCGCAGCTTCCACGAGGAGGAGCGGGTCTCATCCTGGTTCACCACGCGTGAGGACGGAACCATCCTGGGACAGAAGGTGACGCCGCTCGATGCGGCCGGTATCTACGTCCCCGGAGGTCGTGCACAGTACCCCTCCACCGTCCTCATGAACGCCATCCCGGCGCAGGTAGCGGGTGTCGAGCGCATCGTGATGTGCACGCCGGCCGGCCCGAGTGGTCTGCCGTCTCAGGCGACCCTCGCAGCTGCTGCGCTCGTGGGTGTGGATGAGGTGTACCTCGTGGGTGGAGCTCAGGCCATCGCCGCGCTCGCGTACGGGACGGAGAGCATCGCGCCCGTGGACAAGATAACCGGCCCCGGGAACGCGTACGTAGCCGCAGCTAAGAAGCTCGTCATGGGTGATGTGGGGATCGACATGATCGCGGGGCCGTCCGAGGTCTGCGTGCTCGCGGACGGGACGGCGGACCCCACCGTCGTGGCCATGGATCTCATGGCGCAAGCGGAACACGATCCGCTGGCCACCTCGTATCTCGTGACCACCGATGCCGCTCTGGCCGATGCCGTGCAGTCCGAGTTGGAGCGACTGCTCCAGGGATCCCCACGGGAAGAGGTCACGCGTCTCTCGCTCCAGGACAACGGCATGATCGTGGTCTGCCCGGATCGTGATCAGGCTATCGCCGCCGTGGATACGATCGCTCCCGAGCACCTGGAGATCCAGACGGCCGATGCCCTCGGTGACATGAGTCGCGTGAAGCACGCCGGCGCCATCTTCGTAGGGCGCTGGAGCTCGGAAGCGCTCGGGGATTACGTCGCCGGGCCCAACCACACGCTGCCCACCGGTGGTACCGCTCGGTTCTCAGGACCGCTCTCCACCGGTGACTTCACCAAGATGTCCTCCGTGATCATCTATACCGAAGAAGGTTTCCGCGCGGACGCACCGGCGGTCCGTGCCATCGCGGACGCCGAAGGGCTCTGGAGCCACGGCATGTCCACGACCGTGAGAGAGGAGGCCCGATCATGAGAGCCGACCTCTCCGATCTGAAGCCGTACGATCCCGACACCCGTCCCGTGGATATCAAACTCGCTTCCAACGAGTGTCCGTACTCGCCCGATGGCGAGGAGCGCGAGCGTCTCGTCCAAGCGGTGAGCGATGCCATCTGGAACCGCTATCCCGATCCCACGGGTACGAGGTTGCGCGACCTTCTCGCCCGGCGTAACGGGCTCACGCGGGAGAACATCGTCATCGGGAACGGGGGTGATGAGCTGCTGTTCAACACGTTCCTCGCCTTCGGAGGGCCTGAAGGGAGACTGGTGAACACGCCGCCCACGTTCTCGGTGTACGCGCTGGATGCGCAGCTCACGGCCACCCCCGTCGTGGATGTGATGCGCGATCCGGAGACGCTCGAGGTGGATGTGGACGGTGTGATCGCAGCCGCTGCGGATGCCACCATCGTCATAATCACCACGCCCAACAACCCCACCGGTGACATGCTACCGCTCGAGGGGATCGCGCGGATCGCTGAGTCCACGGACGCGCTCGTGCTGGTCGACGAGGCATATCACGAGTTCTCCGTGGATGCCCCCAGCGCCATGGAGCTCATCGCGGCCCATCCCAACGTAGCCGTACTCCGTACGCTCTCCAAGGCGTATGGGCTCGCCGGTCTGCGTATCGGTTATCTGGCGGGTTCTCCGGAGATCGTGAAGGCGTACTTGACGGTCAGGCAGCCGTATTCGGTGAGCGTTCTCTCGCAAGCGCTGGCTGAAGAAGTGCTGGCCTCTCATCCGGACCGACCCGAGAGCGTGGTCGAAGCCATCGCCGAGCGCGCTCGCGTATTCGAGGAGCTCAAGCAGCTCGAGACCGAAGGCGTGATCGACCGCGTCTGGCCGTCGCAAGGCAACTTCCATTTCGTGCGGGTATGCGAAGATGCTGGCACAGCTCACGAACTGGCTGAACTCCTCCGTTCCGAGGACTCCATAGCCGTCCGTGACATGACCAGCGGAGTAGGTACCGAGGGGTGCATCCGCATCTCCATCGGCTCCCCCGCCGAGAACGACGCCGTCATAGCCGCCCTCGCCAAGCACAGGCGCTCATCCTAGAGGAGACATCATGCAGACCGATCAGCCCCGCACCGCCACCGTGGAGCGCACCACCAAGGAGACCGACATCCGCGTGACCCTCACGCTCGACGGCACCGGTGAAGCGGATGTGGATACGGGCGTTCCCTTCATCGACCACATGCTGGATGCCATGGCGCGCCACGGGCTTCTCGACCTCACGGTCACGGCCGACGGAGACACCCACATAGACGACCACCACACGGTGGAGGACGTGGGCATCGTCATGGGTCAGGCGTTCGCCGAAGCTCTGGGCGAGAAGGTCGGGATCCGCCGGATGGGTGACGCTGCCGTTCCCATGGACGAGGCGCTCGTGCTAGGAGCCGTGGATATCTCCGGGCGCGGCATGAGCACCGTGGAGCTGGGGCAGCTGGCCGACCGGATCGGGACCTTCGACACGCAACTGGTCCGTGAGTTCATGTGGGCTTTCGCCTCGAACGCCGGACTGACGCTGCACCTGCACGCTCTCGCCGGAGTGAACTCGCATCACATCGTGGAAGCGGCATTCAAGGCGCTCGCGCGTGCGCTCGATGCGGCCACCACGATCGATGAGCGCGTCACGGGCGTCCCCTCCACGAAAGGTGCGCTCT
This sequence comes from uncultured Coriobacteriales bacterium, assembly GCA_964448475.1. Lineage (GTDB taxonomy): Bacteria > Actinomycetota > Coriobacteriia > Coriobacteriales > CAYVBA01 > CAYVBA01. Next base: position 1,161 of record CAYVBA010000049.1, on the reverse strand, counting down.
AGATGGAACTCTTCCCAGCCATAGACCTGCTGGATGGGCATGTGGTCCGTCTAGCTCGTGGTGATTACGACGAGAAGACCGTGTACGGAGACGACCCCGTAGCCGTCGCACGCTCCTTCGAGGAACAGGGCGCACGATGGATCCACGTCGTGGATCTGGATGCGGCCCGCGGTGACGAGGCCGACAACCGTGAGTCCATAGCACGCATAGCTCGCGAGGTGGGCATCGGTATCGAGGTGGGCGGTGGCATGCGCTCGCTCCCCCGCCTGGAGGCCATGGCGGAAGCCGGGGTGAAGCGCCTCGTGCTGGGGACGGCGCTCGCGCGTGACCCGGAGTTCGCCCGGGAAGCGATCCGTGAATTCGGATCCATGATCGTGGCGGGTGTGGATGCCAAAGGCGGCAACGTGGCCGTCCAAGGCTGGACCGAGGACAGCGGCCTCGATGCGCTCGAGTTCGTCTCCCGTCTCGCCGACATCGGGATCGGTCACCTCGTCTACACCGAGGTCGAACGCGACGGTATGGGCACCGGCATAGACCACGACCTCTACCGACGCGTGGCACGTGCAGCAGGATTCCCTGTCGTCGCATCCGGCGGCATCGCATCACTCGAGGACATCGGATCGGCTCGCGACCTGGGCGATGACGTCCTCGAAGGCATCATCACCGGACGCGCTCTCTACGAAGGCGCGTTCACCGTAGAACAAGCCGTAGCACTTCTCGCTAGGAAGGAACGCCCATGAGCGTTAAGAGAGTCATCGCATGTCTGGATGTGAACGACGGACGCGTGGTCAAGGGAGTCAACTTCGTGGACCTCGTGGATGCCGGCGATCCCGTGGAGAGCGCCCGCGCGTACCAAGCCCAAGGTGCCGATGAAATCGTGTTCCTTGACATCACCGCCACGACCGAAGGACGCGCCACGACCGTGGACATGGCGGCAGAAGTCGCAGCTGTCGTGGACGTCCCGTTCACCGTGGGCGGAGGCTTCCGCTCCGTAGACGACGTGCGCCGCATGCTCGAAGCGGGCGCTGATAAGTGCGGGATCAACTCTGCTGCCGTGGGGAATCCCGCGCTGATCGATGATCTGGTAGCGGAGTTCGGGGGCGAGAGGATCGTATCCGCCATAGACGCGAAGGCCATCCCGGATGAGCCCGGTACCTGGGA
>CAYVBA010000048.1:0-8171 GCA_964448475.1 uncultured Coriobacteriales bacterium | reverse complement strand
CTCATGGGTTCCAACATGCAGCGTCAGGCTGTGCCGCTGATCAAGCCGGCCGCCCCTCTCGTAGGAACCGGTATGGAGCATCGTGCTGCTGTCGACTCCGGTGAGATCATCACCGCCCGTCGCGCCGGTACGGTCGAGCATGCTGATGCATCCGTCATCCGCGTCGCCACGAAGGATGGCGAGGTGGACGAGTACCGCCTGCCCAAGTACCAGCGCTCCAACCAGAGCACGTGCATCAACCACAAGCCGCTCGTCTTCACCGGTGACGAGGTCTTCGCCGGTGACGTCCTGGCCGATGGCCCCTCCACCGAGTTCGGCGAGCTCGCGCTCGGTCAGAACCTCACGGTCGCGTACATGCCGTGGGAGGGCTTCAACTACGAGGACGCCATCATCCTCTCCGAGCGCGTCGTCTCCGAGGACCTGCTCACGTCCATCCACATCTCGAAGCACGAGATCGATGCCCGTGACACGAAGCTCGGTCCTGAGGAGATCACCCGCGAGGTACCCAACCAGTCCGAGGCCGTCCTGGGCTCGCTCGACACCGACGGTGTCATCCGCATCGGTGCCGAAGTCGAAGCCGGCGACATCCTCGTAGGCAAGGTCACCCCCAAGGGTGAGACGGAGCTGACCGCTGAGGAGCGCCTCCTGCGCGCCATCTTCGGTGAGAAGGCCCGTGAGGTCCGCGATACCTCGCTCAAGATGCCGCACGGTTCCTACGGTCGCGTCATCGGAATTGTCCGCTTCTCGCGTGACAACGGTGACGAGCTGGCACCCGGCGTCAACGAGCTGGTCCGCGTCTACGTCGCCCAGCGCCGTAAGGTCCAGGCCGGTGACAAGCTCTCCGGTCGCCACGGTAACAAGGGTGTCATCTCGCTGATCATGCCCGTCGAGGACATGCCGTACATGGCTGACGGTACGCCCATCGACATCATCCTGAACCCGCTCGGCGTTCCGTCCCGTATGAACGTCGGCCAGCTCCTCGAGACGCACCTCGGATGGGCCGCCAAGGCTGGCTGGTCCGATGAGGGCGAGAAGAGCGTGGACGGTCCCATCAACGTGGCTACCCCTGTGTTCGACGGTGTCACGGAGGAGGAGATCTCCGAGCTGATCGCCAAGGCCAACAAGAACCTGATCGCCCGCGCTCACGAGCGCTACGGTGATCTCGCCCGTGATGAGTTCATCCCGCAGCTCAACGAGGAAGGCAAGACGATCCTCTTCGACGGCCGTACCGGAGAGCAGTTCCGCGAGCCCGTCACGGTGGGTCAGAACTACATCCTCAAGCTGGGCCACCTCATCGACGACAAGATCCACGCCCGCTCGACCGGTCCTTACAGCCTCATCACCCAGCAGCCGCTCGGTGGTAAGGCGCAGTTCGGTGGTCAGCGTTTCGGAGAGATGGAAGTCTGGGCGCTCTACGCCTACGGCGCATCCAACGTGCTCCAGGAGATCCTGACCGTCAAGTCGGACGACACCGCAGGCCGCGTCAAGACCTACGAGTCCATCGTCAAGGGCGAGAACATCCCGCCCGCAGAGGTTCCCGAGTCGTTCAAGGTCCTCGTCAAGGAGATGCGCTCGCTCGCACTCGACGTCGACCTGCTCGTGGACCAGGACCATGCGCCGACCTCGGGTTCCGAGGAGGCGAGCATGCTCATCGAGGTGGACCGTTCGTCCCAGGCCGCCGATGAAGCACACGAGGACGAGGACCAGGACGCTCTCGATCTGTTGACGAGCGGTCTCGCGGACCTCGATCTCGATACGCCTGCTGAAGCAATCGATTCCACGGAGGAATAGACGTGACAGATTTCGATGTCAACAACTTCGACGCGATACGTATAGGTCTGGCCTCCGCTGATCAGATCCGTAGTTGGTCACACGGAGAGGTCAAGAAGCCCGAGACGATCAACTACCGTACCCTTAAGCCCGAAAAGGACGGTCTCTTCTGCGAGAAGATCTTCGGTCCGGTCAAGGACTGGGAATGCTCCTGCGGGAAGTACAAGCGCATCCGCTTCAAGGGCATCGTCTGCGAACGCTGCGGTGTCGAAGTGACGCGTTCCAAGGTCCGTCGTGAGCGCATGGGTCATATAGAGCTCGCAGCTCCCGTGAGCCACATCTGGTACTTCAAGGGCTCGCCGTCGCGCCTCGGTTACCTGCTCGACCTCACGCCTCGTGATCTCGAGAAGGTCCTGTACTTCGCCGCATCCATCATCACCTGGGTGGACGCCGAAGCACGTGAGGAGGACGCGGCTGACCTCAAGGACGAGCTCGATGCAGACCTCGAGGAGCTCGATGCCGAGCGCGAGCGCATGGCCGAGTCCATCCGCGCGCAAGGTGACGCCGACAACTACGACGAGTTCTCCGATGAGGAGCCCCTCACCGCTGAGGAGATCGCTATCGAGCTCGCCGACCTGGAGGAGGAGTACGTCGAGCGCAAGCAGCTCCGCGCTGACGCGTACGATGCCTTCATGAAGATTTCGACGAAGGACCTCATCCCCGATGAGGAGCTCTATCGCGAGATGCGCATCAACTACTCGGAGTACTTCCGTGGTGGTATGGGTGCGGAAGCCATCCGTGACCTGGTCCGCAGCATCGACCTGGCCAAGCTGTCCGAGGAGCTCACCGAGGTCATTGGCTCGAGCAAGGGCCAGCGTCGCGCCAAGGCCATCAAGCGCCTCAAGGTGACAGCAGGCTTCCAGAGCTCCGCCAACGACGCCTCCGACATGATCCTCGACGTCATCCCGGTCATCCCGCCCGACCTGCGCCCCATGGTGCAGCTCGATGGTGGCCGCTTCGCCACGTCGGACCTGAACGACCTCTACCGTCGTGTGATCAACAGGAACAACCGACTCAAGCGTCTTCTCGACCTCGGAGCCCCCGAGATCATCGTCAACAACGAGAAGCGGATGCTCCAGGAAGCCGTCGATGCGCTTGTCGACAACGGTCGTCGTGGTCGCCCCGTCACGGGCCCCGGAAACCGCCCGCTGAAGTCGCTCTCCGACATGCTCAAGGGCAAGCAGGGCCGCTTCCGTCAGAACCTGCTGGGTAAGCGTGTCGACTACTCGGGACGTTCCGTCATCGTCATCGGTCCGCAGCTCAAGCTGCACCAGTGCGGTCTGCCCAAGACCATGGCTCTCGAGCTCTTCAAGCCCTTCGTGATGAAGCGTCTCGTCGAGCTGGAGCTCGCCGCGAACATCAAGAGCGCCAAGCGCGCCATCGAACTCAATGCCTCCTACGTGTGGGACGTGCTCGAAGAGGTCATCACGGATCACCCCGTGCTGCTCAACCGCGCACCCACCTTGCACCGTCTCGGCATCCAGGCGTTCGAACCGGTCCTCGTGGAGGGTAAGGCCATCCGCCTGCACCCCCTCGTCTGTACCGCGTTCAACGCTGACTTCGACGGCGACCAGATGGCGGTCCACGTACCGCTCTCGACCGAGGCTCAGGCCGAGGCCCGTGTGCTCATGCTCTCCTCGAACAACCTGCGTACGCCCGCACATGGTCGTCCGCTGACCGTTCCTTCGCAGGACATGATCATCGGTCTGTACTACCTGACTTCCATGCGTGAAGGTTTCCCCGGCGAAGGCCGCGCCTTCATCAACTTCGACGACGCCATGAACGCATACGACTCCCGCGCCGGTGTCGACCTGCAGGCTCGCATCTCGGTGCGCCTCGACCACGACCTGGACGTCAAGACCTCCCGTTTCGAGGTCGAGACCCATAAAGCCGGTGAGAGGATCGAGACGACCATCGGTCGTATCACCTTCAACGACCTGCTGCCGGATGACTATCCGTTCGTGAACTACGTCATGGACAAGCCCGAGGTCTCAAACCTCGTCGAGCAGTGCTGCGACATCTACGAGCTCTCCGAGGTCGAGCCCATCCTCGACGGTCTCAAGGAAGCCGGATTCCACTACGCTACGCGCGCCGGTGTCACGGTCTCCATCTGGGACGCCACCATCCCGCCCGAGAAGGAGGAGATCCTCGCTGCTGCGGACGAGAAGGTCGCGGAGATCGAGGGTGCCTACGAGAACGGCTTCATGAGCTGGGATGAGCGTCACCGCGAGATCATCGACATCTGGAACGAGGCGAACGACGAGATCGGCATCAAGATGGCCGAGAACTTCGACCGCTTCAACCCGATCTACATGATGGCCAACTCCGGTGCACGGGGAAACATCAAGCAGGTCAGGCAGCTCGCTGGTATGCGTGGTCTGATGGCTGACCCGAAGGGTGAGATCATCGACCGCCCCATCAAGGCGAACTTCCGCGAAGGCCTCTCGGTCCTCGAGTACTTCGTCTCCACGCACGGCGCCCGTAAGGGTCTCGCCGACACGGCTCTCCGTACGGCTGACTCCGGTTACCTCACGCGTAGGCTCGTCGACGTCGCTCAGGACGTCATCGTCCGTGAAGTCGACTGCCAGACCGATGACGGTGTGGACTACAGCATCTTCGATTACCGTGGTGCCATCGACGTGGACCTCGTCGGTCGCTGCTTGCTGAACGACGTCGTGGATCCGGAGACAGGTGAACTTCTCGCCCGTGCAGGTGAATACGTCACCGGCATCCCCATGATCCAGAAGTTCGTGGAGGCAGGGCTCGAGTCCGTCATGATTCGTACGGTCATGACCTGCCATGCACGTCACGGCATCTGCCAGAAGTGCTACGGCTGGGATCTCGCGAGCCGCATGCCGGTCAACATCGGTACGGCTGTCGGTATCATCGCCGCTCAGTCCATCGGTGAACCGGGAACCCAGCTCACGATGCGTACGTTCCACTCCGGTGGTGTCGCAGGAGATGACATCACGCACGGTCTGCCCCGTGTCACCGAGCTCTTCGAAGCCCGTCAGCCCAAGGGTATGGCGGTCCTCGCCGAGATCGACGGTACGCTGCAGATCTCCACGGATAAGAACTCGCACATCATCACCATCCACGATCAGGAGGGCAACCTCAAGGAGTACCAGGTCTCGACCCGCGTGCAGTTCATGCCCGGGATCGAGGATGGTGTCGAGGTGACGCTCGGCCAGCAGATCACGAAGGGTTCCGTGAACCCCCACGACCTGCTCAGGCTCACGGATGCGAACACCACGCTCAGCTACATCGTGCGTGAGGTCCAGAACGTCTACACCTCGCAAGGTGTCGATATCAACGACAAGCACATCGAGCTCATCGCGCGCCAGATGCTCCGCAAGGTGGTCATCCTCGACGCAGGTGACTCGCACTTCCTGCCCGGACAGCAAGTCGACCGATTCGAGTACGAGCGCGAAGCCAAGCGCGTGACCATGGAAGGTGGGGAAGTGCCCGCGGCATCACCTGTCCTTCTCGGTATCACGAAGGCGTCGCTCGCCACGGATTCCTGGCTCTCGGCAGCATCGTTCCAGGAGACCACCAAGGTCCTCACCGATGCAGCTCTCGAGGGCAAGCTCGACGAGCTCAACGGTCTCAAGGAGAACGTCATCATCGGTAAGCCCATCCCTGCAGGTACTGGACTCAGCGCATACCGCGATGTCCGTATCACCTACAAGGGTGAGCACGTGGATCCAGAGACTTCCACCGGCCCGGTCCTTCCTGAGTGGGCACCGACCGCACTGAAGAACGTCGAGGAGCTCCTTCCCAAGCCGCAGTGGCAGACCGAGGATGGATACATGGATGAGGATGGCTCCATCACCCATAACGGGCGGATCATCCCCGCTGAGGTGCTGAAGCTTTACCTCTTCGACGACCTGGGTGTATCCCAGAGGTGGACCAACAAGTTCTCCGAGGCTGGTATAGAGATCGTGGGTGATCTCATCGGTCACACCGAGGATGATCTCCTTAAGATCGACGGTATCGGAGCGAAGGCTCTCGAAGAGCTTCGTGAGGGTCTCGATCAGCATGATCTGCTCTATCTTATCGACCCCGAGGATGATCTCGCGACCGAGGATGACATCTCGCAGTTGCTCGAGATGGTCTTCTCGCCCGAGGATGATGGTCCCGTCATGCTGGGGACCTCCGCACCGCGCCTCCACAACGATTCCGATGAGTTGATCGGTAATCCGGAGGAGAGCAAGACGAACCCGCAGGCCATCAACGAGGACATGGCGTCCTTGGATGAGCTGCTCAGCCAAGTCGAGCGCGTCGAGAATCGTCGCGCTCTGGCTGATGAGGAAGAAGGATAAGCGAAGTTTCCGACTTCGCTGGTCACCCGGTGGTGTGTGCGTCGTGCCACCGGGTGATTCTCGCGGTAAGTAGATACGCCCGGCTCCGTGGTGTTTGACAAGATGGAGTTAGGGGAGTATCGTACTTCCTCGCGTTTACGACGTACGGCACTGTCGTGCCGCGAATCAGATCGTAGGATCCGTAAGGTCAAAGGAGAGAGTTTTGCCTACTATCAACCAGCTCGTCCGTCAGGGCCGTGTAAGGATCGAAGAGAAGAAGAAGAACCCTGCTCTCAAGGGTAATCCGCAGAAGCGTGGTGTCTGCACCCGCGTGTACACCACCAACCCCAAGAAGCCGAACTCGGCTCTCCGTAAGGTCGCCCGTGTGCGCCTCGTGAACGGTATCGAGGTCACCGCCTACATCCCCGGCGAGGGTCATAACCTGCAGGAGCACTCCATCGTGCTCATCCGTGGCGGTCGTGTTCGTGACCTCCCCGGTGTGCGCTACAAGATCGTGCGTGGTGCGTTCGACTGTGCCGCCGTGAACGATCGCCGTCAGGGCCGCTCGCATTACGGCGCCAAGCGCCCCAAGTAATAATCCTTAGGAAACGTACGAGGAGAATACATGTCACGTCGCACATCATCGTTGAACTCCGAAGTCACACCTGATGCGGTCTATAACAACCGCCTGGTAACTCAGCTGATCAACAAGGTGCTCAGGGATGGCAAGAAGTCCACTGCTGAGCGTATCGTCTACGGAGCGTTCGATGTCGTCCAGGAGAAGACTGGCCAGGATGCCCTTTCCGTCTTCAAGAAGGCCATGGACAACATCCGCCCCACGCTCGAGGTCAAGCCTAAGCGTGTCGGTGGTGCTACCTACCAGGTGCCGATGGAGGTTGACTCCCGTCGTGCAACCACGCTCGCGCTCCGCTGGATCGTCAGCTATTCGCGCGCCCGCAAGGAGAACACGATGACTGAGCGCCTGGCCTCCGAGATCATGGACGCCGCCAACGGCGTTGGTGCATCCGTGAAGAAGCGTGAAGAACTGTACAAGATGGCCGAAGCCAACCGTGCGTTCTCGCACTACCGTTGGTAAGCATCGCTACGACACGAGAGTGAGGCACTGAGCATGGCTTCAAAGAGATATCCGCTGAGCGATACCCGTAACATTGGGATCATGGCGCATATCGATGCCGGTAAGACCACCACTACCGAGCGCATCTTGTACTACACGGGCAAGACCCACAAGATCGGTGAGACGCACGATGGCGCTGCCACCATGGACTGGATGGCTCAGGAGCAGGAGCGCGGCGTGACCATCACCTCTGCTGCGACTACCTGCTTCTGGCAGGATAAGCGTATCCAGATCATCGACACCCCGGGCCACGTCGACTTCACCGCTGAAGTCGAGCGCTCGCTCCGCGTGCTCGACGGTGCTGTCGCTGTCTTCGACGCCGTTTCCGGTGTCCAGCCGCAGTCCGAGACCGTGTGGCGTCAAGCCCAGCGCTATGGTGTTCCCCGTATCGCATACATCAATAAGATGGACCGCATCGGCGCGGACTTCTTCAAGGCTATCGATTCCATGAAGGATCGTCTGAACGCCCCTGCGATCGCCATCCAGATTCCCATCGGATCCGAGAATAACTTCGATGGCATCATCGACCTCGTTGAGAACGAGGCATGGGCATTCAACGAGGATGCCAAGGGTATGATCGAGCCCGCCAAGATGGATGCCATTCCTGACGAGTTCATTGACGAGGTAGAGATGCGTCGTGCTGAGCTCATCGAGGCCGCCGCTGAGTTCGATGACGAGCTTATGATCAAGGTACTCGAGGATGAGCCTATCGAGACCGCTGAACTCAAGCGCGCGATCCGCCTCGGGACCCTCGCAGGTGAGATGAATCCCGTCATCTGCGGATCCTCGTACAAGAACAAGGGTATCCAGGAGCTTCTCGACGCCATCGTCGACTTCCTGCCGAGCCCTCTCGACATCCCTGCTATCGAGGGGACCGTGCCTGGCACGGGCGAGACCGAAGAGCG
>CAYVBA010000047.1:5508-8652 GCA_964448475.1 uncultured Coriobacteriales bacterium | reverse complement strand
AGTTTGGTAGCGCACTTGACTGGGGGTCAAGGGGTCGCAGGTTCAAATCCTGTCAACCCGACCAGCTGATACGTAGGCCGGGAGCACATGCTTCCGGCCTATCTCGTTTCCTGAGTGGTGAATCAATACTCATTCAGAAAGAATGAGCTTTCTTCCACGAGTTCCTGCACATCAAAGATAATTTCCCAAGCTCCCATAATCTGGACCAATCGAATTCATTAACGTCCGTGTTAGTTCATATGGTATGTCCTGAGCATCTAACTATCAGTTTAAATCCAGCTCGCGCTTCTAGTTTCACATTGCTTCGAATCAATTGGGTCGTTTATGCAGAAAGCTTGATCAAAACCTCACACGAAGAGGGAGTTTCTATATCAGAGCTAGTAGACATAGCGCTGCTAGATAGCTCGTATTGTGAATTGTATTGTTTGGTATTAACGAGAGGATGGTAATCATGGAAGTGGCTGGTAAAAAGGTGCCTAAGTGGGTTCTCATAATCGTGGCTGTGCTTCTTCTGTTATGTTGCTTGCCAGCAATGTGCTCTCAAAATAGTGATGAAGCGAGTGAGCCTGCTGCAGAGCAGAGCGTAGAGCCATCACCTGAAGAGGAGCGCTCAGAATCATCAGGCGCGGAAGCCGAGTCTGTTAATGAGGAGCCTTTGGAAGAGGCATCCCCGGAGCCTGAACCCATAGAGCCAGTCGTTGATAAGACCTCTCTACAATCCTTAATAAATGAAGCAGAGTCGCTCGAAACTAGCGAATACACTCGAGATTCTTATGACAATGTCAGCTCGGTTTATACTCAGGCCTCTGCCACCCTCAGTAATGATGATGCTACTCAAGAAGAGGTTGATGCTGCAGTAGCTTCAATAGAGGGCGCAATAGCTGCTTTAGTTGCAATCTCATATGACGAAGCCAACTACCCGAAAGTTTCCTATGACGATATTGCAAGAAATCCAGAAGATCACAGGGGAAACAGGTATCAGATGACTGGGTCAGTTATCGAGTCCCAAGAAGATGCCGGTACGGTAATGTTACGAATAGCAACGAGTACTAACGGCTACGACGACATCATTCTTGTTACTTTCGATAGCTCATTGCTTGGCGGATCTAGAATCCTCGAAGACGATAATGTAACAGTCTATGGTATCTCAACAGGAATATTCAGTTATGAATCCGTATTGGGAGCTACTATCTCTGTTCCGAGTATGCTCGTTGAGAATATAGAGGTAAAGTAAATATAAGTTGTTGTTAATAGGTATTGAAATCAGGCTGATTAGTATTTGTCCAGCGCCTGTCAACCCGACCAGCTGATACGTAGGCCGGGAGCACATGCTTCCGGCCTATCTCGTTTCGGGAGTGGTACGAGTCTTTGGAGGTCCACCATGTTGTTCGTCTGCTATCCGCGTTGCAGTACCTGTCGTAAAGCCAAGGATTGGCTCGATGAGAACGCGCCGAAGTACGAATTCCGCGACATCAAGACCAACAACCCCACAGCTGAGGAGCTCGAGTCATGGCACACGAAGAGCGGGTTGCCCATCAAGCGCTTCTTCAACACATCAGGGCAGCTCTACCGCGAGCTGGGAGTCAAGGACAAGCTTCCCACGATGAGCGATCAGGAAGCCTATGACCTTCTCGCCACTGATGGCATGCTCGTAAAACGACCTATCCTGGTCATGGATGAGACGGTGCTCGTGGGTTTCAAACAGGCGGAATATGAGGAACAGCTCGGCTGATGCTCAGTCGTCCGTGATGTCGATCGAGTCATCCCAGCGTGCGGGCGGCGGCGTCCAGGACATGAGTTTGGCGAGAAGAGCTTCAGGGTCATCGTCAACGATGAGGTGCTCCCGGTAGGCGGAAGAGAGGAAGCCGTTCGCGATCATGTGGTCGATGAGCGAGAGCAGGTGATCCCAATACCCCTTGGTGTTGAGGAGCGCCACCGGCTTCTGATGGATGCCCAGTTGCTGCCATGTCCAGACCTCGAAGAACTCCTCGAGTGTTCCGGCTCCACCGGGAAGCGCTACGAACGCCTTGCCGAGAGCGCCCATCCTGAGCTTGCGTTCCGACATGTCCGTCACGACCTCGAGACGCGTGAGGCCGTCGTGGGGTACTTCGTTCTTCACGAGGATACGCGGCGAGATCCCTATGATCCTTCCGCCGCATGAGACGACGGTGTCGGCAAGCACACCCATGAGGCCCACCGCTCCGGCACCGAAGACGACTCCGATGTCCTTCCGCACGACCGTTCGAGCGAACTCCTCGACAGCCTCCTCGAATGCTGAATCCTCGCCACTGGCGGCACCTGTGTATACGGTGATCCAATCGATCGAGGAAGCTTGAAGATCCTTCTCGAGCAGCTCGAAGATGGCGCTGTCGAGAGCTTCATCCTTCTCGATATCCTCGACGTCCATCCACGCCAGCTCATCGAAGTCGATGGATGTGATCCCGAGACGCGTGGACGGATGCGTGAACAGATGGATCTCCGAAGGACCTTCCCTGCCGTCGTCGAGAGGGGAGTCGAACACACCCACTTCGACGAGTGAAAGGTCGGTCAGCGCGATCCCGAGGTCGGTTCCGGCCATCCGCATGACGGCGCGTTCCGGCGATTCACCGGTGAGGACCGTCGCATGCGGGAGTGTGAACTTATCACGCCCTCTGTATCTGACGAGAAGGACACGCCCCGTCATATCGCGCAGGATAAGAGCGGATTTCATGATCGCCATACCATCACCTCGGTGAGCCGTCGGTCATAGGATTTGTTGTACAGTTATCTATCAGCCGGAAAAGGGGGTGCATGACTATGGATCGTGAAGAAGAGCTTTCGATCGCTCCACGTCCGGGTAGTCCGGAGAATCCATCCGATGCCATCTTCACCCTCGCGAATCTCATAACTTTCGGCCGTGTGATGTTGGTACCCCTCTTCTTCATCCTTCTCTTCGGGCGGGACGATAGAGTCGCTGCCGTCATCGTCTTCGCGATAGCGTCCGGAACGGATTGGATCGACGGGCAGTTGGCCCGTCGCACGAACACGGTGACAGAGTTGGGGAAGCGTCTTGATCCGCTCGTGGACAGGCTTCTGCTGGCCTCAGGCGTCCTGGCGCTCTTCGCACTCGGAGAACTGCCGTTATGGATGCTGCTCGTGATCATC